>CAIXME010000636.1 GCA_903920425.1 uncultured Pirellula sp.
AAAAAAGCGAACAAAGAAAGAAACAAAAATTCACAGGCCTACAGAAACATTCACTCTAAGTTATTAAGAAACAAGTACTTCGAGCTATTCAATACCGATTTCCTGGACTACCCCATCGGGACACAAATTGGAGAGCGTAAAAGCTTGATGCAGATTCCGCAATGTTCAAAACTAGGCCGTGCTTATACTAGACAACTCAACTTGAAAATGCTGTCTGAAAATCGGAGAGCATCTAGCAACACGACAACCGAATTCCAACTAATGTGTATCTCTACCGATCCCCGTTCCTGTCCGACCATCGCTTTACCTGTTGCCCATACGATGTGAACTTTACCAACCTAACTCGCAAATCCTGGTGCCCCATGATAACCACGCCCCTGAATCAGCACATAAGGTTCTCTTGATTTGGCATGGTCGATCGAATTGATCATGAACTTCGCATCCTGTGGCGAAATGGGAATGAACGATGCCAGGAACTCGTGCCACAGAAAATTGGCCAACACGTCGAGGAGAGCCGTCTCGTCTTTCAACACCGCGATGAGAGTGGGATAGCCGGCAAGCCGCAATGGACCTGCCTCCCCAAGATCGAATTCATCGTCGATTTGCAACTCATGAATGCATTGCTCATATGCGTCCGCAAGTCCGCCCACAAACACATCGCTTGGAATCATGAGTTCGTATTTTCCGACAACTCCTGGCCACCGGAATTGACCAAAGTTCATAGAGGGATACCACATCGAACTTGCATCGGCAGGAGCGTCTCCAATCGTAACTCGCATGATTTTCTTCCACGCCGGAATGAGATCCGCCAAAGCAGGACAAACCAAAACTCCAAAAGTTGCGTAGCGATCGATACGGAAACCGAGCTAACAGTATAGACCTTTACACCAGAAGCCCTCGATTAGAGCACGCGACTCTCTCGTTCGCAAATGAATAGGCATCGGTTCGCGATTGCACATCCATGGGATGAAGTAACTCGGTCCGAGGTTTCGCTTTCGCAATATCGAGCTATGCTACCGGGGCAAGCGACACGCGCATGAGAATCGGCTCACGAACACCGATCGAACTTTGAGAGAAAGAACGAAGCCGATGTATCATCGTGGAGGTCAATTCCAATCCGCTGCGAATGAGTATCTCACCATGGCCGGTCAGGATGTCCGCTTCGATGATCATACCCTCCACCAATTCTGAGATCGGTAACGATCGCAACTCCTGTCGCCCGATCAACATCTCCGAGAAAGATTCCAATGCGGTTGGCAAGTAATCAACACCGTTCTCTCGGAGGGATCGCATAGCTTGCTCTTTTGTGTTGGACTCCACTAGCACATCATAATCGATGAGCATCCGCAGAATGCGGGCTCCGGTTTGCACCTCAAACGGAATATTGGCTGCTTCCCCAAACGTATATTGATGCCCAATGATGGCAGCAACCGTTTCAAGTCTCGGAATGTGGCTAACAATGGAACTACTAGTGGATGCTTGCAGTCGTTGAAATCGCTCGAACTCCGCTTCCATTTCCGCCTGGTTGAGACTCTGATGGAATTCGGGACTGCGGACACAGCCCACTTGTGACAACATCGCCGCAATCTCATATTGCCAAGGGTCCTCGAGCCCAAGCCGTTCCGTCAAACGTTTCATCCAATGTCGCAGCCTGCCGCAGCGGCCGAACGCTTTCGGGTTTGCCAAGGCGAGGATCTCGTTAATCAACCCCACACACCCCGCGAGCGTCTTGGAAAGCAACTCCTTCTCTGCTGTTACCAATTGGTACTGCCTGAGTCCTTCATCCAAGATCGCAGTCAACTTGTCAATCGGACACGGTTTATTGATGAACCGAAAGATAGCCCCATCGTTGACCGCATCCACCGCCGTCTGCTGATCCACATTGCCTGTCAGCATCATTCGAACCGTTTCCGGTGATTTCTTGCGAGCCTCCGCGAGCACGCGAAGACCATCTACATCGGGCATCTGCATATCGCTGATGACCAAGGCGAAAGGACCATGATTCGCAATTTGCCCCAGGGCTGCCTCGCCCCCCTCAGCTAAAACCAAGTCGTACCGTCCACGTAAATTCCTACGAAACGATTGCAGCAGGTTAACTTCATCGTCCACAAGAAGGATTCGGTTATTCACGATTTTATTCCTGCATTACTTTGGGCGAATTGCGCAAATTCAAAGGTAGAGAGACATGAAACGTACTTCCGACATTCTCAACACTATCAAAGGTGATGGAACCTTTGTGCATCTCAACGATGATGTTGTAACAAATGGATAAGCCTTGGCCGGTCCCCTTTCCTACACCCTTGGTTGTAAAGAAAGGATCGAAGATCCGATTTCGAATCGATTCGGGTATACCGGTTCCCGAATCTTGGATGTCGATCAAAATGTTGTTGCCCTCGAGACGCGTTGTGATCGTGATCAGTCCTTGCGTATCCTTTTTCTTTGCCTGGATTGCATGGGCGCCGTTGACGATCAAGTTGAGGAACGCTTGATTCAATTCGCCAGGCAAACAAAACAGTCGCGGCAGCTGCGGCGAGAAAATGGTCTCGACCTTCGCGCAGTACTTCCATTCATTCCGCGATACAGTTAACGTGCTTTCTAAACACGCATTGATGTCGACTTCTTGAAACTCCTTGGTCCCCGGATGAGAAAACACCTTCATCGCACGAACAATGCGTGCAACGTTGTCAGCCCCTTGTAGAGTTTGATCGATCGCTAGTGGTATCTCTGTCCTAACAAAGGGCAAATCGTACTCAAGGTAGATATCTTGAATCGTCTTTGCGAAATCGCGAAACGCGTCGTTACTTTTCTCCTGTTCGATTAACATTTCGATGCGATTCAATATCTCTTCGATCGCATGAAACGATTCCTTGAGAAATCGCGTGTTATCACCAACGAATTGAATGGGCGTGTTAAGTTCATGAGCAATTCCGGCTGCAAGCTGGCCAACCGACTCCAGTTTTTGAGCCTGCGCCAACCGCGACTCAAGCGTCTTTCTTCTAGTCAGATCGCGGACGATCCCGCTATGCGAAACTCTATCGCTATGGGTAAACGAACTGAGCACAAACTCCAGTTGCACGGTCGTTCCGTCGGTGCGTCGGCCGGACACCTCATGATTCTCACCCGTCAGTTCTCTGAGGCCCGAGATAAAGCAACCATCCTCAGGCGATTGGCAAAATGCCGCATCTGGAAACAATCGACATAGATTGAGTCCCTCCAAGCTCCCTTCGTCGAGCCCAAAGATTGACCTTGCAGCGGTATTGAGAGATTCGATGCTTCCATCGTCATCAAAGATAATGATCCCCTCTGCGGCAGTATCAAAAACAGCCTTGGATCGCTGAGCTTCCTTTTCTAACGCGATCGATGAACGCAATAGATCCATATTCGTTTGGATCAGCAGCCTACTCTTTTGCTCCAGCAACTGCTCAGCTTCTAAGCGGCCCGCTCGCTCAAGCTCAATCCGTTGCAAAAGGATTGCGGTCGATGTATCGGAACTATCGGAGATGGTCATTCTCGGCCTCGCGATCTGTGATTGGTCACGTTCGTTCCACTTGGATGGGGTAACCATCGTGACTTTTCTACTCGAATGTAATGCGACATCTCACCCAACAGGTCTTCGAATTGTGCTGGCTTGCTCAGCACTGCAACGGCCCCGAGTTCTCGCATTTTGCGAGACAGAACAACACCGGGCCGACCAGTGAGAACAATAACCGGCACCTCACGTGTCCTCACCGTATGTGCAAGGCACTGCATCAACTCTTCGCCTGTCGCCAAAGGCATCTGCAAATCTGTGATGATAAGATCTGGGGTATGAGCCAATGCCGTTACGACACCATGACAACCATGAAACGCAGTCAACAAATCGATGCGATACGAACGAAAATTCCGCTGCATTGCTGCGATGATACTCGGGTCATCGTCGACAAAGAGCACTTTAGGTACAGAAAAGGCATTGCGCCTTCTACGCGATCTTTGGCGTACTTCGTTGGAATCATCCCGTTCAACCACTCGTGCGTTCATGGTCATTTTTCGATCCGATTCAGTAGAAATAAGACGGACGGGTGTCGTTTCAATGAAACGGCCCACTTAAGCCTCATTAGCAATAGTATGTCAGGATCTGCCTTTCCGACGACCTAATGCAAAAATTTGCAGCAGACAACATCAAAAGCACATTTACGAAAACCGCTCACGTCTACATCAGCGTTCTTCTCTACCTGCATCGTTGAGCCTAACAGCCCAACAGGGCTGAGCGTTGCGTACATCCACCCTCTTAGCTCGCAATCGAATAGGAACGCGATCTCCATCGCAACGAATACGAGCAGGAACTTTGTGCCCTATCCAAACGCTCTGCCAACTTCAATCCAATCTTGCTTCCGCCCCGACAAGCCTGCATGGGTCAAATATGCTTCATCCCAAAGCGAATCCTCAATACCCTGAGCCCATGGTTGCCTCGATCCCCATAGTGCATTGGCAGCATGGACTGCTGCAAGAGGTGAAAAGCCCGTTCCGGACGAATCGCTCGGCTGATGATGGAACGCAACCGCTTCGACTATGGAGTTAGGGAATCCCCACAGCCCAAGCAAATGAGCGCCTACCTGCGCATGGGTCACTCCGAGGACCTCTTTTTCTCTTTTCCATGATGGCACATTTAACTCCGAGGCCTCGCGCAAAATCTGCTCATACTCCTTCGGTATATTGACTGCCAAAATCAGTTTTCCAATCTCGATCATCATTCCGGCTACAAACGTGTCATCGATGACATGATTCTGCTCGGTTTCGGATTTCGCTATTGCTCTGGCGAGTTTCGCTATTTCAATACTATGCACGACCGATTGCTCGAGGTCATAGCCCTGGATGTTGGGATCCTCACATTGCGAATACGCTCCAGCCAACAACACCAAAGGACGAATCACGTTTATCCCAAGCAATGAGGCTGCGTGTGTTGGGCAGCTAACATGCTGAGCCAGTCCAAAGAACGAGGAGTTCACCAACTGCAGAACCTTGGCCGACATCGCAAGATCGCCTCCAATCAATTCTCCAATGCTGGCCATAGAACTGCCATCGGAATCAAGCTCCTGTACTAGCTTGCGATAGATGTCAGGGAGACTCGGAAGAAAAGCAACCTGAGATATGATCCGTTTTATAGAATCATCCTGGAGATGCCTTTGCAGACGACACGCTCTATCTACCGTTCCGATCAAAACATCCGGATCGCACGGTTTTGAAAGGAATTGATGCGCGGGTCCAATGGAACGAAGGATCTTTTCGTGTTCCGACTGTCCACTTAAAACCAGCCTAACTGTCTTTGGATACAGACGCGAAACCAAGCACAGCAATTCAGCACCATTCATCATGGGCATTCGCATGTCGGTCACCAGGACATCCATTTCTTGACGATCCAATATCTCTAACGCTTCTTTACCGCTGGACACAAACTCCATGTTCCAAAGCGAGCGTTGACCACGTAACAGGCGCCGAAGTCCAGACAACACGTTGGCTTCGTCATCTACAAAAAGCACGTTCATCACCATAGATTACTACCTTACATGATCGACCAAGGGATCGGATGCAATGGGCATCTTGAATCGTAGATGGCACAATAGAAACTCTGTGTCAAAAACCAACGGTAGAATCGCGAATTGCCAAAACAACAGACACTATCCCTCAATAGCCGGTAGGCAGGCGCCGGATTTAATGGATGCATGGACGGCAGCAATCGGAAGCCTCCGCCCCCCGTCCTTACACAGACTTGATTGCACTCCCGTGTGTCTCCCTGCAATGGTGTAGAACAGGACCAAGTAAATTCGGGTATTTCGTTGGCACAGGAGGAAAAACAAAGATAGTGTTGTCTTGGTCGGTTCTCGCGTTCCTAGCTCTAAACGAGGCGCAGCATGACAAATGTGCTCATAGTCGACGACAGCAAGTTCGTCGCAAACGCGATGCGTTCCATTCTGGAATCCATGCATTTTGACGTTGTGGCGGTCGCATATGACGGACTAGAGGGACTGCAAAAATATTGCGACCATTGGCCCGATTTAACCTTGCTGGACATTACGATGCCCAACATGGATGGATTGGAATGCTTGTGCAAAATTAGGGAAATGAACGCATCTGCTCGCGTCGTCATGCTCTCTGCGGTCAAAGACCAACACACCATCGACGGTTGTTTGAACTCAGGTGCTGCTAGCTTCCTACAGAAACCCATTCGTAAGGACCACCAAGAAGACTTGGATCGACTACAACAAGCCCTCGCACTCGCCCTTGGAAAGTCGGTGTAAAATGCGACATCTTGTCGAAAACGCAGAGCGATACCAAGCGGTCGTGCAACGCAATCTACTTGACCTCTTTGGAGTAGAAAGCAGTGCAGACCATCAAGTGATAGAGAGCGCATCGG
>CAIXME010000637.1 GCA_903920425.1 uncultured Pirellula sp.
AACTACCTTTAGTCTTAAGTCTTAAGCCGAAACTCCCGCCCCCAGTCGGCTTGTCCGACTGGAGCGCACGAAGCGGCCGAATCGGGGCAAGGGGGAGAAGAATGGAAGGATAGCCAGGTCCAACTTGTGGGTAAAAACGAGGCTTCCAGCCTCTGTCTTAAAAGTGGCATAGGCTTCCAGCCAATAGTGTTCGGCGCGTACAGTGCTTTGCGATTGGTGTGAAGTATTCTATCCAAGCATTGAGGCATTATGGCGGCTTGCTGACGTTTTCAGTGCACCGAATACCTTCTGGTGGGGGCGATCCGGCGGTAAAAGGGTCGATTTCGTGACCTACGGGCGCAGTATCCCTAGGCTGGCCGTTCAGAGAGTTTTTTGATGTGCTCCTCAAGCTCATCTATGGAGGCCCATCCCATCAAGTAGAAGCTAATCATTTCGTAGGTTCGCTTCGTCGGGCTTTTGCCTGTGATGCTCATGATGAGAATACAGGCAATGATCGCAAGATAGATTTGGATGGTAACGCCATTGGGTTTGTGGCTAAGAAGATGTCGGCAACCCAGAAGTTGCTTGATCATTCGAAAGTAAAGTTCAATGGTCCAGCGTAATAGGTACAGTGCAGCGACTATTTCAGCAGGAATATCTAAGTTATTGGTAACGATTCGAAGGACGCCATCGCTGCTGGGAGCAGAGATGGCGTCTTTGCGACTTCGGCTATCCAGCGGATTGATCTTAATCATTACAACTCTAGTTGCATGATTGGGCGGCTCTTTAGTTTGTTCCCCCCC
This sequence comes from uncultured Pirellula sp., assembly GCA_903920425.1. GTDB lineage: Bacteria > Planctomycetota > Planctomycetia > Pirellulales > Pirellulaceae > JBKCUI01. Next base: position 783 of record CAIXME010000637.1, read on the forward strand.
AAAGCGAACGATCAGGTCGCTAATGATGTTTTCACTAACGGCTTTTTGGCTCAGCGGTCGCTCTTTCAAAACCTCGAAAGCAGGATTGTCTCGAATACGGCAGACGTATTGGCTGCCTTTAACATCGATCGCATTCCAGAGAGAGTACTTTTCGTAACCTCGATCGAGCAAGTAGCAGCGTTCCGGTTCAAGTGTTTTCTCTAGGACCACGCGTTCGTCGCTAGATCCTTTGGGGTTTGCTGGTGTGAGGTCAACACGACTGGGTGTACCGCGAAATACTTCGAACTGAGTATGAAGTCGGTATCCACAACGGTGTTTCCCGTTTCCAACAGGAAGCCACGCTAGCTTTGCTATTTGTGACAAAACCTTAAAAACGGAGCCATCGACTGCTGTTATGCGTTTATCGACTGCTGAAAAGTTTTGTGGAGTTCTGTTGGGAAGTTTCTGACTCAGCTCGTTTGCTAATTCAGCAAGCGGCTCGGGATCAAAAATAGAAACGGATTCGGATAAGCTACCCAGTGAAGCTCGCCCAACTCCTAATCGCTTTTGAACCTCCTTCAGATTGCTAGCCTCTTGGAGCCCCCGCATCGAAGTGAGTATCGGGTTATAGATCCACATCAATACCAGCAAGCAGTACTGGTCCATGTGCAAATCGCGATTCTTCGCTTTATCTCTCTTGGTGCCAACTTCATGGAGTCGGTCAAGCAGCTTGGCAATGGCACGTAGATCCTTCATACCTTTTAAATCTGAAGACTTAATTTTGGGCTTCGGTGTGGAACTGTTATTGATTGACACAGCAGGTTGCGCAAAAAAGAAGCAGGAATAATAAAATCCCTGCAAAGCGCAAATGGTGTGCCAAAACCGTATGAAATACTAGACAAATATCGTGCCGAACACTATTGGCTAGAAGCCTATGCCACGGGTAAAGGCAATTCTTCCCATCACAGGCTAGAAGCCTATGCCACGGGTAAAGGCAATTTTTCCCAACACAGGCTAGAAGCCTATGCCACCGGTAAACCAACAAAGGAAACAATCATGTCACGAATCCAATCCGTTAATCCAGCCAACGCAACCGGAAAAGCCAAGGACCTGCTCGACGCTGTTCAGAGCAAACTTGGTCTTGTACCAAACATGACCAAGGCGATGGCAAGTTCTCCCTCGGTGCTCGACGGCTACCTCGCGCTGAGTGGCTCATTGAGCAAAGGATCGCTGTCCGCTAAGACGCGTGAACAGATCGCGTTGACTGTCGCTGAAACCAACGAGTGTGGTTACTGCCTCGCGGCTCATTCGGCTATCGGCAAGATGGTTGGACTATCCGACGAGCAAATCTTGGACAGTCGTCGAGGAACCGCTGTCGACGCCAAATCGGAGGCGATCATTCGATTTGCTCGCCAGGTTGTTGAAGCTCAGGGGCACGTATCGGACGAGGACCTGACCAAGGTACGTGCTGCAGGTATTGACGACGGAGGTATCGCGGAGATCGTTGCCAACGTTGCACTCAACATCTTCACGAACTACTTCAATCACGTCGCTGAAACCGAAATCGATTTTCCGAAAGTCGAGACGCTTGGCAATACCTCCGGGGAATGCGCTCCCGGCAGTGCATGCCACGCAACGCATTGATTGCGGGAGTTGAATGGGAAGTGCCAGGATCAGGCAAGTCTGACAAGACTGGCATAGCCCCAAAAATTTTGCTCTAGGCTGTGATGGAATACCACTGGTTAGAGCTTCGGAACTATGCATCAACATTTACTGCCAATCATGGCGTTATCGTTCGCAACAGAAAATCTACCAAAAAGAGAACCTATCATGAAACGTAACCTTCGACTGAACCTATTTCTTGCGGCATTGGGAGCGATACTCACCCCCATGGTCGCTAGCCAATCTTCGATCGCGCAGACGCCAAGTCAGACAGCGCAGCAACCCGCGACGTCAGCGGTGTCCTATAAAACTGTCACCATTGACGGCCTCGATGTGTTTTATCGCGAAGCTGGTCCCAAAACGGCTCCAACGCTGCTGTTGCTACATGGCTTCCCGACGTCGTCGCACATGTTCCGCGACCTGATACCAGCACTAGCAGACAAATACCATGTCATTGCTCCCGACTATCCCGGGTTTGGCTATAGCTCGATGCCCAAAGTGAACGAGTTCGATTACAGCTTTGACAACCTCGCGAATGTAGTCGAAAAATTCACGAAGCAAGTTGGCCTGACGAAGTACTCGCTCTACGTCATGGATTACGGCGCTCCCATTGGATTCCGTATCGCTGCAAAGCACCCTGAACGAATTGAGTCACTGATCATTCAAAACGGAAATGCTTACGATGAGGGTATCGATAACATTTTCTGGGAACCGATCAAGGAATACTGGAAGGATCGCGGTGCGGTCAACAAGGGGCTCGACAATGCGTTTTGGAAGAACGTCAAGATTGCGTACAACAACCCCAATTTACCCAACGAGGATGCTCTGCGATTTGTTGGCACCCTGGGAGCGACAAAGTGGCAATACACCAACGGTGTTCGCAATGTTGAATCGATCAGCCCTGACACTTGGGGGCATGTGCAGCCTCTGCTTGACCGCGAGGGAAACCTAGAAATTCAATTGCAATTGTTTTATAGCTATGGAAGCAACCCTCCTTTGTACCCAAAGTGGCAAGAGTACTTCCGCAAGCATCAGCCACCGACCTTGATAGTTTGGGGCAAGAACGATGCGATTTTTCCTGCCGCTGGTGCAGAGCCTTACAAGCGGGACTTGAAAAACCTCGAGTATCATTTGTTCGACACGGGACACTTCGCATTGGAAGAAGATGGCCAAGAGATCGCGAAGCGTATTCGGGTATTTCTTGAAAAGAACGTAAGGGCTCCTAGCAACGTGCCATCAAAACGTTGAACGCACTGAGTTTCGAAGAGACTCATCTACAAGGCTCCGGAGCACGCGACTCGTCGACGTGTTCCGGAGTACCGTCTAAGGCACAATCATATTGGATGCATCTGCTCATGACTCTCATACGACCACCATTCACAACCGAAACCGCTGCCGCCAAGGTTCGAATTGCCGAAGACGCATGGAATAGTCGCGATCCATGGCGAGTATCGTTGGCTTATTCTGAACATTCAGAATGGAGAAACCGTGATCGGTTCCTAATCGGTAGGGAACAGATTCGCGACTTTCTGGCTAGCAAATGGGAACGCGAACTGGACTATCGACTTACCAAATCGCTCTGGAGTTTCACCGATAATCGGATCGCGGTTCGATTTCAATATGAGTATCACGATACTGATGGTCAATGGTTTCGGGCCTATGGCAATGAGCTTTGGGAGTTCGACGATGAAGGACTGATGCAACGTCGCGAGGCGAGCATCAATGAAGTCCAAATCGACGAGTCCGAACGCAAGTTCTATTGGCAAGCACCCGGTCCGAGACCTGCTGGCCACGATGGTATTCCCACAGTCAAGTAAACCAATATTGCTTTATCATTCGCATCAGAGAAGTGAGCCAAACATGCGCCAGTATTCCAGCGATGTCGCCTTTACCCCGTCCGTGAAGGCGATTCAAACCGAGAAAGGCTCTCGGTCAAACTATGCACGAATGGAACGAGGTGGTGGTTGGGAGACAACCGTTACACCGGAGTTGCAGGCTTTCCTCGCCGAACTAGACATGTTTTATCTCGGGACAGCTAACGCCCAGGGGCAACCGTACATCCAGTATCGAGGCGGTTCGCCTGGGTTGCTCAAAGTGGTGGACCAAAAGACGTTGGGGTTCGCCGACTTTGGAGGCAACCGTCAATACATATCGCTTGGAAACATATCCGAGAATCCAAAGGCGTTTATTTTTCTGATGGATTACGCACGCCGTCGTCGCATCAAGCTATGGGGTACGATCCGCGTTGTTGAAAATGACATCGAACTCATGGAACGACTGCGAGACCGAGCCTACCCTGGCAAGGTGGAGAGAGCCATTCTTTTTGAGATCGAAGCATGGGATGTGAATTGCCCGCAGCACATCCACCAGCGATTCACGGAAAAGCAAATTGCACCTGTTATAGAGCAACTTCAGGCCAAGATTGCCGATCTTGAGGCACGACTTCAAGAGCGAAGCAAGAACTGAGGAGAGGGCAAATCCGGTCGCTTGTATTGCGATCGAATGATCGCGTCATTGAAATTCTTCCGGCAACCGCTTATTCCGTGGTTCGGTCGGTTGCGCTTTCGGACGCTTCATCGCTCGAGCCTGTCTTGAGGAGACGGTTGCTAACCTCGTTAACGAGAATCTGATCGTCCGCAATCGTGACCGTGAAGCCATTCAGCCAAGGGCGAATATCGGCAAGTCGCTCGCGGATTTCTTCCTGGATTCGTTCGACAGAGAGTTTAGGAATAGAGCTCATGATGACGAAGCATGAAAATGGAGAGGAAAGCTGGAGGCAAGTGCCTCCAGCGTTCGTTTGATTGAACTTGATCTGAACTACTTCTTCTTTTCAGTCATCATCGCGGGTGGCTTTGCCATTTGGCGAGCCATAGCTTCTTTTGCCATCTCCATTTTCATGGCTGGTTCTTTCATCATTTTCTCTTTTGCCATCATCATGCCTTCCGACTTCATCATTTTTTCCATGGCAGGATCAGCAGGCTTCATTGCAGCTTCCTTGACGGCCATGCTGATGTCTTTGTCGGACATCATCGCATTCATCATCATCTCCTTGGCAACCTTCATCGTCATGGCTTCGTCGCCCATCATGCCCTTCTTAGCCGCCTTCATATCGGCTTCTGGAATCATCATCATTCCAGGGGCTGGTTTTTCGGTACTTGCCATCATCATGTTGGTTGCTGTTTCGCGCATGATTAGCGTTTGCAGCATGGCTTGAAAGAGAGCTGGATCGTTCAATACCTTACGAATAGCAGCCTTGACTTGTTCGTCATTGACCATCGGCTTGCCATCTGGCATTGGGGCCATGGCATGCTCCTCTACCATCTTCATTGTCTTGTCGTCCTTCATCGCCATGGTCATGGTTGATTCCATGGCCATCGATTTGGTCATCATTTCGCCAGCCATCATTTGCTCTTTGGCTTTTTGCATCATCGCAGGAGCGGCCATTTCCTTGGCTTTTTTCATGTCCATGGCATCTTTGGCCATTGGGTGGACATCGCCCATCATTTTGCCCGGCTTTGCGCCCGATTCTTGTGCCGATACCTGAGTGGCAGGAATGGAAAGGCAAGCTGCCATGCATAGGGTCAGTAGTGTGTATCGCGTTGTTTTCATAAAATCCGTCTCCCTCGTGTTCGAGATGCTCAATCCGAATGGCAGATGGAGTCTGCCGGAGCCGCCAACACGGCATACTCTTGTTCGACCAACGGGTCGCAGACTCCAACCATTCTTGACTGAATAGAAATTTAGTTGGATATCACCGTGGCTCCATCTGCCGTTCGGTAGAGAGTCTCCGCTTTTTCGCAGATAGTCAGATGGGTAGATAGAACGCGTGCTAGCTAGCTTCTTGGGCTGGAGTATCGCATGCATGCGACAACGTATGCATCATTGCAAAATAGAGAGCGTTAGCGGCGCGTCGCTACCAGGTCGCACGAATGGAGATCACTTCGGTAGCCTTGCGGCACTTATACTCTGGTGAGTGAGTATGAAACATAGCGAGAGCCAACGGTTTGCATTCTGCCGCGATTCATTCACGAGTCTGCTATTGCCATAGAGCTGTCGATACGTGCTCGTCCGTTATGGTTCACTTCTGCCAGCCAAATAGCCCCATACCAATACATTGGGAGTCCAATTGTCGACCGTAAATTCTTCCAGCATGGGCCACCCACCTAAATCCCAGTAGGCTTCGTGTGTTGGCCATTCAAAAGCGTTAGGCTTCATCGACTTACCAATGACCCAAGTGATCGGCCATGTGATTCCTTGATGGTTCCATTTCGCGAAGTCAATGTTGCCGTACGGAACTAGGCCTGAAGGCACTCTCTGTCCGGTTCGTCTTGCGTCGAGCTTAAATACATTTTTGAGGGGATTAGCACCTAAGCCGGTCATGTATACGAAATTGTTTGGGTTGCATCCACTTTGAAATTGCGTGGACTGTACGGCTCCTTGGAGGAATCTTTTTTCGCCTGTCAAAAAATGTGCGCGAGCCAGATTGATTGCGTCTGAGGTGCTGTAAAAACCAATGAACTGAGGTTTGCCCTGATCCCCCGTCGTTATGTTGAACGCATTCCCATCCGCGTATTTAAGCTCAAGTTCGGCTTGCCTTTTGATCGCTTCCAACGCCTTCGCTTTGAGATCCTTTTTCCCAAGGTGATTTGGCAATCGGCAGTAATGAAAGGCATGATCGCGCTGTACATGCTTGGTCCATTGGAAAAGATTAGGAGTCTCCTCCTTCAGCACCGAGTCTTCTAGGAAAATGCGATGGAACGATTCGTCTTCCGTCAAACGATAGAGCTCCAAAGCAGCCAAATTACGATCGTCGATCGCATTCCATGTGGAATCTCTGCTATCGATTTTGCCGGCTTTTGAATCTCGCATGAAATCAGACTCTGCGAATGAGAATGCTTTTAACGCGCTCTCCCGATAGTCTTGAGATAATTGTGGATCGAAAGGCTGGATGAGGCGTGCAAGTCGAGCTCCTGTCGCTGCGTAAAACCAGCTGGATGCATAATCCGGAGCGAGTGCATAGCTTGAAAAACTATTGAGCCAACTGACCTCTCCTTCCAGAGGATCTGCTTTGCTCTCGATGCCGTAGCCGACACCCCCATTGTCGTGTTGCAGTCTGCGGAAGCATGAAAACTCGTAAATCGCTTCCGTCAGCAAATCGGGCATTCCCGTTGTTTGGGGAATACCAAGCTCGAGTGAGGCAAATTGGTTCGGAAATGCATCGAAGATTTCGAGCATTGCCATCGTAATTTTCATGTGCGATACACGTCTTGGATTCCAATCCCCAGCATCGTGATATCCGCCCCAGCCATTAGCTTTTTCGCCGGTATCGCCACCGACGATATCAGCCCAAGCCTCACCCCCTTTTTCGACGAATCGGTATGTTGTTTGTGTCACTGGATAGCCATCTGCAGGATGCATATCGCGTGGCTTGTGGTAGTCCGTGTAGGGAGGGCCAAGTTCCAGTCCCGTTCGATTGTGAAACAAACCACGCATTTGAGTTGTGAACGCTTTGGTCCATACATCGTTCTTAATCTCGAATGGATAGGAACAACCGATTCCTTCCACCGCGATTCGATAGCGTCCAGGAATTGAAAAGTCGGAAAAGTCCAGTCTTGCGACATCGGTTCCGTTGAAGTTGTTCTCGCGAGCCATCCGTTCCAGTTTATCTGCTGGAAAGTGGAGTTCTCCGATTCCTGAGTAGACTTTCTTTTGCGATACGTCATCGAGTATCGCAAAGCGGATTTCCTTTGGCAGTTTCATAGCGCCGCCCGTCCCGAGCCAAGCCGATACGAACGCGCGTTTTAACGGGTCATCGGGGCGATAACCGATTTGGTTTACGTGCACCGATTCGCTGCGAATGTTTCCTGCATTCCACAGAAGCTTTGCTTCGGTTGTTTGTGTATTGAGTTTTTGAAATCGCACCACATATTGTTTGCCGCTCACCAATGGCTTTTCTATTTGCAAATAGAGCGTGTGATGCGACGCGACTTCTTTGCTTCCTTGTGCCCAATGGCTAGGTCGTGACTTCCGAAAAACAGAAATCGGAGCCGTCGGTGTTTTGTAGTTTGGGTCGTCCGGGGAGTCGATCACGTATGTCGACACGTCGTCCGCTAGGAACTCGATGAGAGGGTCCCCAACGACATGTTCCCATGGAGTGAGCCATTCTCGATTTGGGCCGATGATGTTGCCAATCGTAATGCCGTCGCGAATCAGCAAAACATTCTCGATCTCACCTTTCGCGTTCTTTTCTTCCTTCCATTCGTCCTTGTCGAGTAGGCGGTACGGGATCATCTTCGTTGGGACCCACTCCCCTGCCTGGATGGTCAAGGCCATGGTCATCGGACCTGCCATGGTAAATGATGTAACTTGCGGCGATAGTTTGGATCGCTTGGAGTAGCGAGCAATCAACTCGTTGCGTTGATTCTTCTCTTCCATTTCCTTTGCCACGATCGCATCCGAAAGACTTTTTCGCTGGTCCAACATTTCTGCTGATGGATCGACAACCGCAATTTGGTCTACTTCCAAGTCTGCTGGTACCGTGCCTACCCAATCACCGCTTAGTTGCCATTGGTTGATTTGACTGAGATTAGGAGGGCCTGGCTTCTCAACCTTGGTGTCGTTTGGTAGCGAAAGCGATGCGCCTTGATTTGGGGTCAGCCATTGCCATGTAGTAGCGTCGGATGATCGCCCCTCGAGTGAGAAAAGCCAGATGCCGTTTCTCCCATCTCGGTCTGCAATCATCAGTCGCAGCGACTTCATTTGATTGCCCGGTTTGATTCTGACTCGGATGGCGGGAGACGCGTCCCCGAGTTTGGATAGGTCAAGGTCGGCATTGAATCCAACGCCACCTCGGTTATCCACGTTTCGAATAATTGCAGTGCCATCTTGGGTCTGCACCTTGTCTTGCCATGAGAGGTACCCAAACAAGAAGGGTTTATCTAGTTCGCTTATCACTTCTCGGATCGTGGGTGACCATGGATCTGATTGGGCATCGCACTTCTTTGTCGCTGGAATCGCAATGAGCAATACAACGATGCCGCAGACTGTCGCGAGAAGCCGCACTCGCGAAAACATTCGGGCATGCAACATTATCAAAATCCTATTGAAGACAGAGAAGTAAAAACTACGATTTTTGAGGAGCCAATGAGCCTATTTGTACTCATCGCGATCACGAACTCGTTGCCAATCGTTGATCTTCATTGCTGGTAAAGGCATTGTAATGCTGGCCCTGGTCTGATCGGAATGGCCAGGCAAGAGTAGATTTCTGAATGGATCCAAGTACGAGGCTCTTTGGCATAAGTCAATGCGAGGTATACAACGTTAGCCGCAATGTGTTAGCCGCACAGGGTTAGGCATAGTTCTTGCCACATGTCGAGCCATCTCGGAAGCCTGGGCTATAGTCCGACAGCTGATGGTGCAGAGCAAAGCAGACGACAATGCGTTTTGCACATTCGGTCACGCGAACAGAAGTCCCTCAAGTCTCACCTTCGTACTCTTAGTGTCCATCGTGATAAAGCGGACGGGGCTTACCACGAAGAACACAGAGGGACACGAAGAGATCGAGAGGATGGTTCGATTGGTAACCGCTCTTCATTTCTTTACGACACGTTTCTTGACGAGTGTTGCATGCCTCGGCCCATTTCATCTTGGTCATCATCACCTCTTCATACCTTGCGATCTTCTTTATGTTTCTCGACGAATGTCGAGCCAATCGGAATCTGGGGCTAGCACACTAAGACTGATTGAGCGGTAAAACACTTGATGACGTGCTTAGTATCCAGCCAGCTTGCGAATACTGCCTACTTGGTACCCTGGATTGGAGCTTAGGGCATTGTCGCTTGCAACTTGGCTTGTGCGTCCATAGGCTCTGACATAGATCGATTTCGAACGATTGCCGAA
>CAIXME010000638.1 GCA_903920425.1 uncultured Pirellula sp.
CTCAGCAGTCTTTTGCCTCTTGTTATGAGGGAGATGTGGGATCACCAAACTGTAAGTAAGCTCGCGGTCGTGAACTATCGCGCCGCCCCCTGTTTTCCTAACGACCCGATCGATATCTCCCCACGCTGCGTTCGTCGGCACATCGCTGTCGCGCTGGAAGTGGCCTAGAGACAATGTCGGATTCTCCCATCGATAAACGCGAAGAACCAGCGATCCACAATGCTCCGCATCTCGGAGCATTGCTTCATCCACCTCCATGTTTCGCAATCCTGTCGCTGGCTTATCGACTCGAAGTATGGCTTTCATATGCACACCAGCAGACAGCACTTTTCGTTAGGAACCAACTTGAGCCTTGTATTTTTCATAGTTCAGCAATCGGCCCAACTCTGCTTCGTCTGCTACTTTCACCTTCATAATCCACCCCTCGTTGTATGGATCGTGGCTGAGCACCTCAAGTTTGTTTACCAAGTCTTCATTTACTTCTACGACTTCGCCCGACACTGGGCTGTACATCGGGCTAACGGCTTTGACGCTTTCCACCTCGCCAAACTCTTCTCCGGCCGTGACCTTTTGGCCGACCTTTGGCAATGCCATAAAAACCAAATCAGTCAGTTCAGCAACCGCAAAGGCAGATATGCCGACCGTTGCAACGCCGCCGGAGACATGAGCCCACTCATGCGAATCGCAGTACAGTAATTGCTCAGGGGTAATAGTCATTTTTGCTACGCTCGTTTGTAAAAAGGCAAATTGGAAATAGTCGCAGCAACCTTGCTGCCTCGAATATCAATGTCAACGGTTGTGCCAATTGATGCACATTCCGCTTTAACGTACGCCATTGCGATTGGAACATCTAGCGTAGGTGAAAAACTACCACTTGTCACGCAACCAATCTCGCGACCATCGCTATCCAGAACAATGGCTCCCTGTCTCGCAGCCCGACGCCCTGTCAATGTTAGACCCACTCGAACTTGCTCGTTCGGAATCTTTGCTACCTTGGAAAGCTGTTCAGAGCCGATGAAGTTACGATCCTTTAGGTTGCAGGCAAACTTTAGTCCCGCTCTGTAAGGGTCAATCGATTCGTCGAGTTCGTGTCCATAAAGAGGCATGCCTGCTTCTAACCTCAAAGTGTCTCGGGCTCCTAACCCCGCAGCCTTGATTCCATGCTCTCTTCCTGCCAGAAGCAAGTTATCCCAAACTCGCTCAGAATCCTCTGCACGAACAATTAATTCAAAGCCATCCTCTCCCGTGTATCCGGTACGCGACACGATACAGGGTTTGCCCATCTGATTCGTAACCTTCGCTCGGTAATACCCGAGTGAATCGATCGAAACAGGAAACAGCCCCTTGGTAATTTCCACTGCCTTGGGACCTTGTACAGCGATCATGGCCGTGGAACTGGTCGAATCAGAGAACTCCACGTCGGGAAAATCCGCGAGGTGAGGCTGGATCCAATTTCTAATCTTGGCGTGATTCCCTGCATTAACTACCAACAGGAAATATACCTTGCCGCTAGGGCTCTCGAGGCAACTGACGAGCACGTCATCAAGTATTCCACCCTCCTCGTTGCACATCAATGAATAACGAACTTGCCCAACCTCCATATCCATCACTCGGCGAGTTAGTAGATGGTCCAGCAATTGATCTGCCCTAGATCCGTCAAATC
>CAIXME010000639.1 GCA_903920425.1 uncultured Pirellula sp.
AGTTATCTATTCTGAAAAACATAACTCAAAAGCATCCGGATCTTCTTGAGCCATGGATATGGCAAGCGACATGCTTACAGGGCTTGGAACGGCATGATGAATTGGCCGCTTGGATGGCGACTGTACCTGCCAACGCAGACAAGCATCCCGAGTATTGGTACATCCGCGGGAATGTGTTGATGCAATCAGCCGAGTTCCAGCAAGCCGCGAGATGTTTTGTGGAGACGATCAAGCTGGATCGACGGCACGTTGGCGCACACCAAGGGATTGCAGACTGTTTGCTGGAGATGAAGCAGCAGGAGGCGGCTCAACGCATGCGAGAGGTCGCGAGCGGTTTGATTCGCATCAATGATTTGGTTCAGCAAATCCTGATGGGGCATGCTGACAAGGGGGCATACTTGGAGATCGCCAAAACCTACGGCAAGCTGGGGGATGTCATTGGCGAGTTCGGTTGGACCGCGATCGATTCAGCTCAGAGAAACAAAGCCTTCACGCCTGAAATTGTCCAGCAACAGAAGAAGCTGGCTTCTGGGGTTCCGAATGAGCCGGCGGCGCTCGCGTTTTTAAACTATCAAGATTGGACTCTACCCGCCTTCGCGTCGGCAACCGCATCCCAACAGCGACCAGTCGAAACCGCCCCGAGCGACGCTTCGTTGCCTATACTCATGGAGGATATTGCCGAAAGGTTGGGGGTGCTATCACGCTATGATAACGGCGCAAAAGTAGACCGGGGGTGGTACACCATCGAAGGGTTTGGAGGAGGTGTTTCTGTACTGGACTACGATCTGGATGGCTGGCCCGATCTTTACTTTTCTGAAGCGGGTGATTCCGCATTAAGTGAAAAGCCGACCTTTAAAGGCAAGCAACTATATCGATCCATCCAAGCATCTCGTTTTGCAGAAGTAGCAAATGCGGCTTGCGTGGCTGATCTTGGCTATGGACAAGGGACGGGGGCTGCTGATATTGATCAAGATGGCTTTCAGGACATTTTGGTCGCCAATCTTGGCCGCATCATGTTCTATCGAAATCAAGGTGATGGTACGTTCGAGTCCGTTGAACTACCTCAAGCAGATTCGCAATCGGTTTGGAATAGTTCGATCAATGCAGCCGACGTCAATGATGATGGATTGCCCGACATCATCCAAGGTTGTTACACATACGGACAGGAATCTCTCACGCGCTGGTGCGCGGTCCCCAATACGAATCGTGGTTCTTGCCATCCGAAATCATTCCCGCCTGGGCGCAATCGTATTCTCTTTAACATGGGGGATGGAACATGGACCGAACCAGGTGCTCCGCTGCTCGATTCGATACGGCAAGGGTATACGTTGGGAACGTTGACAACCAACCTCGATCAGTTGGAGGGCAATGATGTATTTTTTGCCAACGATGTGTCACCTAACCATTTGCTGTTGAGCAAAAAGGACGCAGAGACCGGCAAGCGTTACCTAGTGGAATCGGCGGCAGCGTCAGGAGTGTCGGTCGATGGGGTGGGGCGTGCGCAGGCATGCATGGGGATTGCGTGTGGGGATCAGAATCGCGATGGAATGCTCGATTTTATTGTCTCTAATTTTCGCAATGAGTTTAGTACCCTCTATATGCAATCGATTCCCGGAATCTTTGTGGATGCAACGCGTCGTTCAGGGCTTGGAATGCCGACTTTGCCATGGGTTAGCTTCGGTTGCCAACTGACCGATTTGGATAACGATGGCTGGTTGGACTATGTTGCTGTGAATGGGCATATCGATGACTATCGGCATGAGAACACACCCTGGCAAATGCCCTCGCAGATTTTGTGCAACGAGTCCGGTAAGTTTCGCTGGTTGAAATCGCCCAGCCCTGGCAAGTACTTTGACGGTGAGTGGATTGGTCGAGGGCTTTCCGCATTAGACTTTAACCGAGACGGCAAAATGGACATGGTGGCAACGCATCTGGATCGCGGTGCAGCATTGCTGGAAAATCGCTCACCCGGAAACAATCATTACATCCAGCTGGAACTAGTTGGCACACATTGCGAACGTGAAGCGGTCGGAGCCATTATTCATATAAGCAATGGTAAGCAGCGCTGGGTGACTAGTGTCAATTCTGGCGAAGGGTTTTATGGTAGCAACCAGCGGTTGGTGCACGTCGGGCTCGGAACGGAGTCGGTCATCGACGAACTCGTTATTGACTGGCCTCAAGGAAATTCCGAAAAATTCGCCAATGTTGCGGTGGATCGATGCATTCGAATTGTGGAGGGGCTCGGGTTATCCGAATAGCCGTGCATCACGGACTTGCAGTGCTTTCGCGGCACGAGAGGTTGTGATTGTGAACGAATCGAATAGACTCGTTTCCTAGTCCGCGTATCGGCGAGGGTTCTCTCGTTTTCCGAACGCGACGACGGAACCCATATCTCTTACACGCTTGATGCGTATAAGAACTACTCGAATACAGCGAATAATCTGATGAATCCGAAGGCCAATCGGCGATCAAGCCAACCTAGCCAACCCTCCAGTGGGGCGTCCAATTGGCTTTGGAACGTAGGATTTGTAGCTTGTGTTGCGGTAGTTGTGTGGGCACTGATGACCATTTCACGCAACCAAAAAGAGGCGACCAAAGCAGGCGCTCCATCAACGACATTGGAAACCGTCGATTCGGCAAAAAAGACAAACAGCGGTAAAGGTCCGGTTCGATCGGAGAAATTCGAACCGACGATCGAGAACACGAACAAGCCTACTGGAGAAGCTCCCAAAGGAATGGTCTGGATCCCTGGGGGAGAGTTTTCCATGGGGTGCGAAGATCCCACCGATAAGCCCAACGGTGGAAAAGATCCGATGGTCGATACGCGACCGATCCATCGCGTTTACGTAGATGGTTTTTGGATGGACACAACCGAAGTCACCAACGCGCAGTACTCTGCTTTTGTGGAGGCCACCAAATACATTACCGTTGCTGAACGCACTCCGAAGGCCGAAGATTTCCCCGGCGCACCCATTGAGAACTTGGTTGCAGGCTCAACTGTGTTCGAGCCCACGCCAGGTCCCGTGCCGCTGGACAGCCATTTTCGATGGTGGACGTATGCTCGCGGCGCATCGTGGAAACACCCAACTGGCCCCGAGAGCAATATTGAGGGAAAGGATGATTACCCCGTCGTGCAGATTGCATATGAAGATGCTCAAGCTTATGCGACATGGGCAGGCAAGCGTCTCCCGACCGAAGCGGAGTGGGAATTTGCTGCACGCGGTGGAAGGGTTGGTGAGTTGTACAGTTGGGGCGATGAATTCCGACCCAATGACAAATGGATGGCCAATATTTGGCAGGGACAATTTCCAGTAAAGGATATCGGTTCAGATGGCTTTTCTGGAATTGCACCGGTCGCAAAGTTTGCGCCCAATCAGTACGGCCTCTATGATATGGGTGGGAACGTTTGGGAGTGGTGCTCTGACTGGTATCGCGCAGATTATTATCGACAACAAGCAAGTTTAAACGAAACGCCTCGGAATCCCTCCGGTCCATCGAGTTCATTTGATCCCGCAGAGCCGGATCAACCCAAAAGAGTGCATCGGGGGGGATCTTTTCTATGTACAGAACAGTACTGTACCCGCTACATGATCGGCACGCGTGGAAAAGGCGAAATCAGCACAGGTAGCAATCACGTCGGATTCCGTTGCGTTTCCGAAACCAAGTAGTTGGTCTAGGCGCGAGTCGACGTCGTGGTTGCGTTCCGTTTGCTGTTTATCTGGAGTCCGACAAAGGCCAAATAGCGGACGGAACGATCGGCAGTGCCTGCAGAAGTGATAGGTTGCTCGTTTGAAAGGAATGTCCTCAAACGCCTTTCGCGATGCGCTCATCATTGAATTTGCGTCGATACCAAGCGACCCAAAACAAGATGGCGGGGACGCCTATCACGGACGGAAGTATCCAAGGTAGGACGGCATAGTAACCTGTTAAAAGACTTCCAAAGATTCGAGTAACCCCGAAGACAAGGAATGCCGTATGGAACGCTATCCCTGTTGTAAGCATGTATTCCATATGACGGTACCACCATTGCATACGGTAGGGAGCCGGTTGGGTGGTGTCCATGCAATGTTTGTACGTTGCGGTCAGGCCTGCGACACCGATTCCAAAGATAGCCCACCAATGATTCGCACCCGTACCGAATGCTCGTTGCCATCCATAGAAAATCATTGCAATACATAGTATCGCTTCGATGGCAACCAGCGAACGTAACCAGCCTGATTGCATGGCGGTTGGGGAGTTTTTGGCTTTCAGCCACTGCAACGAAAACACCAGCGGGATGAAGGTAAAGAGTGACAGCGGCCCCAACAGCCATCCGAAGAATCGGCTTGAGTCCACCGCGTTGGCGAGTTGTTGATCGCTCATCCCCCTCGTATTGGGCAGAAAGGACATCGGTGCGACAACGGCCCAAATGCTGGAGATCGTTGCGCTGATGACCACCGTCAGGCAGCAGAAGGCAAATAGTTTGCCTACGAGCACGTGAACGCGTTTCCCTTTCTTGGCGAAGACAGGGAACCAAAACGCGATCAACCCGACAAAGCCAGGAAGAACGTGACAGAGTCGCAGCCAGCCGTGTAGCGTGGTCAAATCAAATTGCATTAGCGTGTTAGGTTAAGGTGGTTGAATGATGGTCAATGCACCCCGAGGACCTTCATCACAAGATCCAAGGGGAACCACTGTCGATTCAAACTCTAACACAAACGCACGCTTGCTTGAACCCGCTGTGAAAGGTCGATTATCGACCGATGCTTGGTGGGTTGCTGGCAAAGAAATCGCGAGGACCACGATTGGTGTAGTACGGGTATGCTACCGCAGGAGCGGGTGTTCCCGAGCCCACATTTGGGTCTTGACGATATTGACTATGGGAGAGGTGAGCTCCGTAGTCGGTTCCGCCTCGTTGCCAGCCAACGTTGCATGGTCGGCAACCGATTGGGCCGTTGCAACTGTTGCATTGTCTGTGGTTGTGCAGAAGATTGCAGCCACTCGACATAGCAAGGGTAATTCCAAATAATGCGAGAGCTCGAATGCCGCGTTTCATGACTTAATCCTTTTGTGTTTCACTTGCGCTGGGCTGCATGGTCTCTACCGTGAGTTCAATCGGTCGTGTTGCTCCAGCCTCCGTATGATCGAAACAATTGGTACTTCAAATCCAATCCTCCTAACCCTCCCTGTATAGATTGCCTAACTAGCCAGTGCTCTCAAAAACGGGGCTAGTGCGGCATAAGCCTTTCGCGGGGCGTCAAAATGGGAAGGATAACCTGCCTTGGTTTGTGCAAAGCCGGTTGAATGCATTGCAACGAATTTAAGGTCATTTTCTTTGGTCTACTATTTTTCGGCTTGTTGATTGCGAACCTGATTTCGGTACCACTGAGCCTGTGGATTGCGTAAAATAGAGAGGCTCAGTTGACTTTGACGGCTGAAGTTTTCGGCTTTTAATTCGCCTCCCGCTTGGATCTTCCGTTCCCAGTGATTGACCACCATCGAGTTTTGTATCCTTTTGCGAAGGGAAATTCCCGATGGGTCGCTGCTGCGCTCTGCTGGTTGGTGCTGCTTGCCGTTGTTGATCGCGTCTGGGCTCAGGAGAAAAGCGAATCGTCCCCCTCTGCGGCGGAGGCTACGCCAGCTGGCGGAGACGAGGGCGTGCCAGTCAAGATTCCCTCGGTTTTGTCGCCCGGCGGTCGACCGGATTCCCTTCGCAATGATTTGACCGAACAGGTCTTGGTTCCAAGGTCACAGGCTGAAGAATTTGAGCGGTTTCTGCGAGAGCAATCCGCCTCTACCAACGCATGGGTGCCTAGCGATGCCTTGGAGCAAATGGACCTATTCGTATCGGTCGAAAAGAATATCGCTAAGTGCCGCGTCGAGGCACAAGCAAAGCTCTCGGGCCCAAACCGTCGGTGGTTGAATGTCCCGATCGGTTTGGGGCTGGTTCAAGCGATTCCAACGTTGCAACCAGGGGATGCTGCCGCAACGTTTCCACCTCTGCGAATCGCAAATGACTTGCCAGGTTATTTGTGGAAGGTAGCCCCAGGGGAGGAGCCAAAACGTCGATTGGTTTTCGATGCGTTGAGCAATGTCGCAACCACTTCGCAAGGGCAGTCCATTCGACTAGATCTCCCGTTGGTACCAACAACAATCCGGCTTGAATTGCCCAACGGTCAGTGGGATTTGAGCATACAGGGAACCGGTTCTGAGGTTGTGGAGCCGTTTCGCGAGGAAGGGCTCATGTCGGTCGCGACCGCACGAACTTCCGGAGGTTCGGTCACGCTCAATTGGTCCAAGAAGATGGCAGCGGATCAGATACAAGCCATTGAGGTCGAAAGCCAAACAACATATGCCCCCTCTTCCGAATCGGGGCTGTTTCGAGCCGTGACTAGTTTGGCCATACGAGGGCCGAAGCCGTTGGGCGGGCGTCGCTTCTTGATTACGCTTCCGCGGAACAGTCAATGGCGTGAGCCGCTTGCGTCACCGGTGCCATTTCCAGGCTATCGTATTGGTAAACAAAGCCCTGCGCCGGACAGCGACGATGTCATACTCTTGTTGGAGTTTGAAGAAGCGATATCGCGTCCCGATATGGAGGTTCCTTTGGAATGGCAATTTGGATTGCCAAAAGACTCTTCGGCGGTTGCTTTTGGAATTCCGAAAGTCGAGGGAGTGCAGCGGCACAGCGGCAGTTTAAACCTTACGGTTCCTCGCAATGTTCGATTTCAATGGACTCCTCAGCCGACGATTCAATTCACAAAGCAATCGCAAGCAACCGATGGTAGCGACGCAGTCTTGTATCGATTTTGGATCAATGACCAAATGGAACCGGTGCAAGCCCAATGGAGTGTGGGTGACAAGGTCTTCAATCTCAAAGCGAATTACGATGTCGTCGTCGAAACGGACTCGATGCGGCTTAATGGAACCATTGATATCCTGGGGGATATTCGATCGCTTCCCTTTCTCGAGTTGGAGGTTAAGGGATGGACATTAGATCGTGTCCAGATCCAACCATCGGGACGCGAATTGGATCTGGTGGCGATCCGAAAGGCTACCACCACGAGTCCTGATGGCGTTTCGCGAGAGACCATTTCGATCCCGCTGAGTCTGGGTGAGCTCTTGGGTGTCGAGCAGTCTGTACCAGGCCCAACAGCTAATCCCAGTAGCGTATCCGAAGCGATGCCGATGCCTTCGGATAACACTCCTGCTAACTCAACCTTGCTCAAGTCCCGCGAGGAAATGAGCGGCCTCGTACCGCGTGGAATTGTTTTTTCGTGCACAAAGAACAACGCGACTGGAGGCAAAACGGAGGTACAACTGCAATCATCAAGGCAAGATATCGACTTTGCTATTCCAGCTCTTTCCTGGATAGATGCAGAATCGCAGAGCCGCTTTTCTCTTTGTGTGGGAGGAGAGTTAACCATGAGGTCCGCTTCGGCCGTATTGGCTCCCTCGGGTACATTGTCCATGCAGGAACTGCCTCCTGCGTTGGAACCTACAACAACAAAATCGATTGCGATCTCTAATCGAAACGTGTCAACGCGGTGGCGTTCTTTGCTTCGTTATCGTGTCCCCGACACACGGGGCGGTTTGGAGTGGAGAGGGACATCCGAATTGGCTGGAGCGATTTTGCGAGCCCGCTCTGAGTCCGTCATCGCTTTGGAACGCCAATCGGTTAACCTGTCGCAAGTTTGGAGGCTTGAGTCCGTCGGAAGTTTGCCAAAGTCATTGCGCATTACGGTACCGATCGAGTGGGCCAACAAGCCAGTGCAAGATAGCGATGCAATCTCGGTCGCCGTTGATGATATTCCCGTTTCATCACAGTGGGCCGACGCGGCTAGCACGGATTCCGAAGGGCAAGCGACAACTCCATCACCGAACCCAATGGCGGGGCAAACCGCGTCGCTCCGGATCATTCTTCCCAACGATCTAGATAGTCGTTCCGCGGGTCTCGAACATAAGCTTACGATCCGCAAGCGATGGAGCGAGGGTGGCGATCGTATTGGAAAGCAAACGTTCGACTGGCTTTTGCCCATTCTCGAAGCGGACCAGAACGCAGATCGAATTTTCATCGATCAGTTCATTGGGTACGTCCGCAGCGGAGAGGGGATCCGTTGTGTATTGAATTCATCAGGTGAGGAATCTGCTACCTCCCCTGAATCAGCCAATAGCGAACCGCGACGAGTCTCCTTTGACAGAACACTCCAGACACCTCGTCTTTCTGGCGAGCTAGAGTTTCAATCCGTCGATGAAGCCACGGCAATCGAATTGACTGATATCGTTTGGCTACAAACGATTTTTAAGAACGCGATAGAGCAGCGGGTTCGGTTTGTTGCCAAATTTAAAACGGATGCTAGCAGCATTGCGTTGCGATTTCCAACTCAACCTATGGCGGACTACAAAATTTTGATCAACGGGCGCCGCGCTTTTGCAATCCCGAATCCAAGCGATGCCCTGCGAGTAGATATTGCATTGGGATCGAGTTCAGCGGCATCGGACAACAGTTATGTACTCGAGGTGTTCTCGTGGCCAACGGGGAAATCGGATTGGTTGACTGCATTGAATGCAGATTGCCCCGAGATCCTTCATTGCAAAAGTCGCGCTGCGATTATTTGGCAAATCCTCGTTCCGACCACGGAACATCTTATCGGAAAGTCATCCAGTCTTGCTCCTGGATACCGATGGCAGTGGCAAGACCTTTGGATGATACGAAAAAGCGATTTGTCTCAAGAACAAATTGAGAAACAACTGGGGGCAACCGCACAACCTATGATCAGTCAGCAGACGAATCAGTATGTGCTGACGTCGCTGGATTATCATTCGAAAATGACTGTTTGGATGGCTCCTCGCTATTTGATTTGGTTTCCTATAGCGATTTGCGTGCTGATCAGTGCATATGCGGTTTCCGAGTTTCGATGGACGCGAAGACCTTGGATTGCGGTAGTATTGCTCCTTTCAGGGCTGGCATTTTCGCAATGGGCTTGGGACCTTGCGATTACCGTTGCGCAAAGTCTGATTGCAGCTATGGGCGTCGCCGTAGTGTATGCGCTATTGAAGTGGGTAGTCGACCGTCGATCACGCCGACGCAGTGTTTTCTCCTCCCGTCCGTCAACTGCCATTTCTGCCCCATCCCATCGAAGTGGAACCAATACCGGTTCTGCCCCATCGGTACCAATTCCGATCACTACATCGCTGCTCGCTGGTAGCAACAACCCAGCGATTGCGGACTCGACGTCTGGACCTGCCGGCGAAAAATTGGTTGAGGATACGCCATGATCGGCAACGGCAATCGGTGTGCGATCCATATTGGTGTCTGCTCCTTTTTGGGAGTACTTCTTTGGAATTTGATAATGCCGTTGAGCGATGTTTTCGCGCAAGCGGTTCGCAACGAAGATGTACTTCCCTACCGTCGCGTGTTCGTCCCCGAAAATCAATTGGGAAAAGAACAATTAGAGAACTACATTCCCGTTGATGCCAAAGAGTTGGAGGAGCTCAAAACACGATATGAGCAAAGGATGGCCTTGTTGTCAGCCGAGCAACAGCAAGATGGTAAATCTAGGCTTTTGTCGGCTCATTACGTGGCGCGTTTGGTTGGAGCGGATTTGTTGTCCGAGCGATCTCGATTGGTTCTTGCGAAATCGATTGCTAACGAACACGTCACGCTTCAGCCATGGACGATTGCAGTCAACCCAAGAGCAGTCAATGGTGTCGCGCCCTCGGTCACGGCTAATGATGGGGGCCCAAGAGTCGATACCTCAAGTTGGACATTTGATGAGCAGGGGGCACCTCGCATTCCCGCATTCCAACTCGGCACGGATCCAAATAGCCTTCGACTTGAGCTGGAATCCGAACAAGTCACGCATTGGTTCGGATGGTCAGCGAGGTCCGACACGAACAGTATGCCCAACAAGCTTCTGTTTTCATTTGCGGTTCCAAAATGTGCGGATAGTTGCCTGCTGCTGGCTCTACCTCCTCAAGCCGTTATCCAGGATTCGGTCACGGTTGTGCAACGTATCGAGGACTGGAATCAGTTGGCAGTGCGGTTGGGGCAATGGAGCGAATTAGCCAAGCGTTCGCTCGACACGCAGAACCCGGTGCGGGCTCCGGAATCTTTATGGCTGATCGAATTAGGCGGTAATCAACGGGTTTCGTTTTCGATTTCGCTCAGCGCCGGGACGCAACCTTCGGCTTCGGAAGCCGATGACGAAGCTTATCGTTATTCTCAACTCATCAAATGGCAACGTTTAGATCATGTTGTCGATCCTTATCAAATTCGCACCCTCTGCGATGCTGAGATACTGGTGTCAGCCAATCAGCAAACCATGTGTCGACTGAGTCTCGCGCCGGGCTCGCGATTGCGTCGACTGATGGTCAATCAGCAAGAAGTGGATTGGCAGGTATTCAATGGGTGGATCCAATGGAATGTGGCTCCCCAACGTAGAGACGTTGCCGACAACTTCGCAAACCCATCTTCAATGCGTGTCAACGCTGAGTTCGTTACTCCCGTTGCACAGGATAAGTTATCCGAAATACAAATGCCCAGAATCGCATTCGATCGCGGGTATGTTATGGCTGGCAATACTTCGGTGCACACATCTGATCCGTGGGTTTTGACTAACGCGGATTGTGAGGCTTGCCAAATCATCGAAAAGTCAACGGTCATAACGGAATCTCGTTCCATGCCATTGGAATATGCGTGGCATGCATTTCCTCCCGCATTGAATGTCGGGTTGATTCGTGAGAGCGGGCACCGCAGCAGTGAGTCGGTAATCCGATTCTCTCATGAGGAACAAGGTTTAAAATCGACCGTCCGAATGAAGTTGCTTTTGCGGGATCAGGACTCCAATCAAGTTGTCTTGCAATTGCGACCGGGCTGGGAGGTGCGTTCTGCGATCGCCTTCGATCCGAGCGATCCGGTCCGCATCATCACCGCCGGGCCGGAAGCGGCTACCAGTGAACGAGGGCCGACGATCGAGTTAGCGTGGGATCGTGTTCAGCGTACACGCGCATCGGAGTTCGAGCTTCAATTGTTCAGGAAGCTGGATGAAAACTACGGCCGTGGAGGCAAGCGGACTGCGTTGGCCGAATCCCCGATAGATTGGGCTGAGTGGAAGCACCGCGATCTTTTGCTGATCGAGGAAGCTGGGGATTACAAGTTCCGGATTACAGACAAATTGGTCGAGTCGTTGGCGAGGCCAGAGGATATCTCGGAATGGCAAGCTACATGGATTCCAAAAACAGGAAAGAACTACGTACTCGACCTTAAATCGACCGAAGCGGTTTCTCCCATGCTTGCGTGGGATGGTTCGCCCGATCAGCACAGCGCTTCCATCGAGATTTTGGTCAAGCCAGACGGAAACAAAGACATCTCGATTCAGTACGAAATTCAGATCGCGCTCGAATCATCCCGTCATCAGCCCGTTGGTATTCTGCTGCCTGCAGATGATGTCCGATGGAGAGTCCTCGAAGGCAAGAACTGGATCGCCATTGAGCCGCAAAGCAGTATCGTCGGTAACCGAGACGAGGCACCTGGAGCGAGGTATTTCGATGTCAGCAACAATGCAGCAACGTGCTCTTTGAGAGCAAACATC
>CAIXME010000640.1 GCA_903920425.1 uncultured Pirellula sp.
AGCAGATGTCGGCGGTAACAAGAATTACTAAGCCGAACCACGTCGCGATACAAGCATGGCTGGCTGAGCACAACGCTCAGATGGCTGCGGATCTTGAATCGCTCTGCAATCTGAACTCAGGCTCCTACTCGCCAGCTGGACTCAAACGGGTTGCTGACTGGCTCGTAGACTACTTTGCGCCGCTGGGATTGCCTATGCAGCGTATTGATTTGCCTGGCTGGTCAACGATGGATGATGCTGGGGTACAATCGGCTCGCGAGACAGGCCCCGCGTTGCGATGGGACTTTCGGTGCTCTAATCAGATCAGCAAACGGAGGATCCTGTGGACGATTCATTACGACACCGTCTACGGTCCGGAGAGCCCTTTCCAGTCCTGTGATCGCTATAGCGTCGCAATTCCTGGTGGCTCGCAACAGGATGAACGCATGCGCGGCCCCGGAGTCATTGATGCCAAGGGAGGGATCGTCGTATTGCGATGGGCCGCGATGGCGATTCAAAAATTCTTTGCCAACTCCCATCACGATCTTACTGTTATTTTGACGCCCGACGAAGAGATTGGATCCCCCGCGTCCATGGGACTATGGAGTCAAATCGCTAACGAGTTTGATTTCGCGATGCTCTTTGAGCCGAGCCTTGCCGACGGTTCGCTAGTGTCCGAGCGCAAGGGGACCGGGACGTATACGTTCGTAGTGCGAGGGCGAGCTGCCCATTCGGGGCGAAATTTTCACGATGGTCGCAATGCCATTAATCTTGCCTGCCGATTGGCGTTGGCTTTGGATTTATTGAATGGCCAGCGGCCGAGTGTGACCATCAATGTTGGTCGTATCCGCGGCGGCGATGCCGTAAACGTAGTGCCCGATCTTGCCGTACTGCGAGTGAACGTTCGCGTCGCGACTCAAGAAGACCGATTGTGGATCGAGACGCAGGTGCAGAAAGTTGTTCAGGAATTGCGCGATGAGTATGTTTCGCAAGGGTTCTTGATTGAGTGTCATGGTGGAATTCAGGCTGAACCAAAGGTTGTCGATTCGGCCGTGAAGCGAGCTATGGAAATCACCGAACAGGTTGGACTGGAGATCGGGCAGGTGATCCGGTGGAAACCATCGGGAGGAGCCAGCGATGGAAACAAATTAGCGGCCCTTGGATTGCCAAACATCGATACGTTTGGCCCGGAAGGGGATTTGTTGCATAGCGATCAAGAATGGGTCCGGCTCACTTCGTTGCCGGCCAAGGCATTGCTTGCAGCCATGTTACTTAACAGGCTTTAATGCTACTGTGCCCGATGCTCGCGTCGGGATTTGGTCATTGCGTTCAGGTTCGATGGTTCACACAGTGACGCAGAGGCACAAAGTGGAGTTGAGATCAAAATAGATTCTCGAGATCTCTGTGCCTTAGTTTCTCTGTGTGAGAATTCTTAGTCATGGCTGTTAGGCACCGGAGGAATCGCTCGCGCTATCCACGGTCCTTCACTGCTCTCGAAAATGTAGGCATGGTGGCGGAAAGTCGCCAACTGCATGCTGCACTCTGCATTGCTAGCGAACTCGGCCGTTACTATCGCTACAACCGTTAGATTCGCTCAACTCGAACTAGTTGTCGTCCGATACTGAGAGATAGGATCGTGATCGAAAGCGGCGAAGTCGTTTTGACGCGTTTCAGGCTATGAGAATACGGGGCAAACCAATGCGAAACCATCGTTTCAAAGAAGTTGAAAAGCGAGCCAAACGTCGCATGTTCGTGCTAGCAATTGGTACCGTAGCGTGCATCGGCTACGGAGCTGTCTCCCTATTTGCCGGCGACACCGATTTGCAAAAGCAATCGGCTTCGACGGAGGCAAAGCCCGCTGCCTTGAAAACCGTTGGTATACGATTGGTGAACAAAAATGCGAAACCAAGCGAAAAATCAACCAATGACATAGCCAAGCCTGTTGCTCAGTCGGTGGAGCTGCACGGTTTGCCAACGCTGCCACCACCTCAGCAAAGTATCACGCTTCCAACCCCAGCAAGCAACACACTGCCGCCGTTGTTGAATACGAGCTCAACCATCGATTCGACTTCCCCCTTGCTGTTGCCTCCTAGTTTGCCGACCGCATCGACGGAACCTGGGAATATGCCGGCATTGCCAAGCTTGAACGCTCCAGAAAGCAAGGAAACAGTAGAAGAAACCTCCAACGCCACGATCGCTTTGGAAGCACCACCCAGGATGGCTGATATCCAGCCACAACGTCCAAGTGGAAAAGTTTTAGTTGGTGTTCCCAAAGAGGGAACGCAATCGCAAGTGAGCACTGTACAAGCCAGCGATAGTGGCAGAAAAGGTACGAATACCAAAACGGAATGGGAGAGCAGCAGGCCTCAAACCGTAATGTCAAAGACATCCGAAGCGATTGAAATCCGCGTGGTCCCTCCGTTGCCATTGGGCCACTCGCAAACGATACCATCAGTAGTATTCGCCGACAATCAAACGACAGAGACGCAGGACAAGCCAAAGGCTCCGGTCCGGATATCATTGAGTGAATCCGGTGCATCGGAAATCCTTTCGATCCCTAGCAAAAATGCAGGTGCAGTTGCCAAGAGTCGTGCTCCAGAGATCGTCAAGCCTCGGCCGACCAAGATCCAACACACCGTGACATTGGCCCAATCGACGGAAGTGGATGAGCCTGTATCGGAGCCACAGGAAGAATTGGAATTGGTACCGTTGAAGTCGCGTGCACCGATTGCAATCGTCAAGAACACACCAACGTCGCGTGCTCAGAGCAAGGTTTCCGTGTCCGACAGCGCTGCCGGTACCGTGACATTGGCTTTGCCAACGCAATCGGTACCAGCCAAGCCCGCGTCGGCTACGAAGGTATTGGACGCCAATACGACTTCGCATGTTTCCAACATGGTCGC
>CAIXME010000641.1 GCA_903920425.1 uncultured Pirellula sp.
ACACTTTCGCGGAGCGAAAGGCGACCATGTGCAACCATGTGACCTCTAGCGTGAGTTAACATTACCACGCACGGTGTACGAGTAGCTCACAACTCCACCGCGGTTGTTCATGGGCAACCCGCCAACGCTATTTCCGCTGCTGAGTATCCATCCACGATCGTACATACAGAAGCAAACCTGGCTTGACCAAGTCGTCAGCCCCTTAGAATTCACCGACGATTTCGCCGCCATTGCAACTGTGCAATGCGCGATGAATCGTTGGGTCGATGCTATTGGACAGGTAATGTACTGAGCCATCCGCAAGCCCTACGTTGGCTCCTCCAGTGTGATAGCTTCGTGGACCGAAAAAGCCCGTATGATGCGTAACCAGGTCAGGTGTGCGGTTATTGGGTGTGTGATATCCGTTCGTTAACGAATTGATCGAACCGTTGAAAGCCCATGAAATTCCACGTCCACGAATGGCCGTACTGTTGCCGCCTCGCCACCCACCAAAGGAAGACCAAATGGCATCGGTTTTTGGATTGGAGATATAACCGCCTGCATCAACATAAGCACCCCAGGGGCTGCCGGATGCCTTCAACCCGCGACTCGCTTGCAGCGCCGAACTCACTCCACTAGATCCATTGAGTGTGTATTGATAAGGGAATTTAGGTAGCGTTCCAGCAGGCAAGGTCCGATCGTCGCCGACGCTTCGTACCGTCTCACTCAGAATGATCGTGCTAGAGGTTCCATCGGTAATGTCACGAAATGCTCGGGCTTTGTTCTGACATATAATCCCATCGGTGATCCATCGCCAGTCGTAGTTGGTGTCGGTTCCGCTTCCATTGCTAAACATGTAACTCAATCCACCATAAGTGACGGGTGAACCATTTACTTGCATCGTCGTCGTAGATGGTGCTGGATCACTCGGGCAAAGAAAGATGGGAATCGGAGTCGCGAATGTTTGTGCGAAAAGTGGATTCGGTACTTTCGCGTTGAACGGTCCCGAGAAGGCAGGTTTAGAGTAGTCGAGCAAATTGTTTAAATTCGCTTGTTCTATGTAGGGCAAAAGGCGAGCTTGTACCGAAAAATCCACGTCGACCGTTCCGGTCATTGGGAATCTTCTATGAGCTGCTTCGTAGTTCATGGTTGCCAGAGCCATCTGCCTGACATGATTACTGCACTGCATTCGCCTTGCAGCCTCGCGAGCTGCTTGAACAGCGGGTAGCAGCAAGCCTACCAAAATGCCGATGATGGCAATGACCACCAAAAGCTCGACTAAAGTAAATGCGGCTCGTTTAGCAAAATTTTGTTTGTGGAAAATACGTTTCATTTCAAATTCTCATGTTCGTTTTATTAGTGATTTTGTTTATTGCTTTGGGTCGATCGCCGCTATTGCGGGGTGTCAATCGATTTGAAAGCTCCATAGGCGATGGTCTTCGCAGCGCTATGCCCCGTTTTCCATAGCGAGTCTATTTCTGTTCGCATGGAGGGATACATGGCAAGTATTCTTTCCACTGGAGTGCTTGAATCGTCGACGACAATCCATCGCAACTCATACTTGCTATCAGGCAACAATGCCTTCCAATCCACGGATGCTTGGGTATGCCGCAATCGAGATGGTTCCAACAGCATCATGGACGTGCTCCAGCTAGAGCCATCCTTTGAAACTCTTCCTTCGCCGATAGCGGTTGCGTCTTTTTCGACGTTTCCCTCCGGGGTTATGCGATGCATCAGGATTACCGCGTACTGCCCCGGTGCCAGCGATGGCAATTCTTTAATCCGAAGATGAAGCCCCGTTCTCCAAGTTCGAATGGAATCAAAGTTCGGAATATCACGCGACCTGTCGTACCGATTTGATTTGACGGCGGCGTAGTCCCTCAAAAATTGGCTCCATTCTCGGTCTGTATGCCCATCCAAAGGAAACTTGATACCGCCACCATGTTCGTCTTGGCCCAACGCTTTCGTTCTGAGGAAACTCGCCATGGGGTTTTCAAGATTGATCAAACTCCGATCCTCGAGCAGCTGAAGCGTTTCACTTGGAGAGTTGGGAACAATCCAACTCATTTGCTCTCCATTCTTTTCCACTTGCTTGGCATTGCGGTCAGGGGAGTGGCAATTGGCGCAGCGCTCCAACTGCGACCAAACAATGTCGACAAATCGCGAAACAACATGGTCCTTTCTGGCATGTCGTATTAGTTTTTCGTCGAGTTTGAGGTCATTGAGCTCGGGAAGCGGAGTATCCAACAACTCAGGGTCGACGACCGATGCCCGAATCCATTGGCCGATCCCTTCTAGTTCCGACTTCCGAACTTGGTCCATCAAGTCGGTTGAGTCCTCAGGCTTTTTTGCAATGAACTGCAATAACTTCGAGTCTGATGGATTGTCGATGTCAATCCATCCTCGAGCTCTAAGCGATGCAAAAGAAGCCTTGGGATCCATGCTCAGGAAATCATCGAGCTTGATGCCCTGCAAATGGCATTCTGAACAACTGCTTGCGCTTGACGACTGAAGCAAAGGTATAACCCGTCGCTGGTATATCTCCGAGGGAGATTCAGCGAGAAGGCTCTGGCATCCCAAAGCAGTCGCTACAACCACAATGAGCAAATGAAATATTCGCATAGGACGGGGCCCTATGTAGTAGTTAAGAATAAGAGACGTTTCGCGCAGAGAGAGACAGCGACTCAAGACGGCGCACTTGATACGGTGACACGAAACCGTCTTGTGGAGAGCGGGACCGCAACCGCGCAAGTGCGCCATATCGAGTCGCATCAATTCCCATCCCCGCGATGGACGCATTAGCGCAAGTGCATGCCGATACCTATTGGCACGGTACGTCACGTACGATGAAACGTCATTGGCAATTGCATAGGCATGCCGCAACGAGCTTGGAGTCGACGCAGTATTTGTCAGGCCGCACAATCAGAACGCAATAAACTCGCGTGCGTGGAGATGCTAGAGGAGCAACAGCTTGGGTGGCGGCGTATCCAGCTTAAGAAATACCGGTATTGGGTCCGATACGATGGATTGACGAGCAGGCCCAAACTCGCACTCGATCATGACCACACTTTGTATGGTGGCCAGAATGGTCCATGGCAATAATGTAAACGCAGAGCTTTTACCTTGGCATCTCAAGGCGTACATACTCAAAACGACCTTGCGTTTCGAAGGGGAGGTCACTGCTTTCGCTCCCGTTTTATCTGCCTTAACTCTTTGGCTCCCCGAACCACAGGACGTATTCGACGTTACGCTACAACAATCAGTCTTGCCAGAACAAATGGGGTTTGCATTGGCATCTTTATTGATCGCATGCTTGTTGCAGCACGCTGATTTGGACTCGTGGCAGTCCGACCTTGTCCCCACAGAGTCTTGAGCCGTTTTATCGCTGCTATTCCCTCTGTCCGCTGCCTTCGCGTTATTGGTCGGCCGTTGGGCATACCACGGCGGAGTCACACCATTCTTTTCGGCCCAAGAAAAGCGTTCCGCTGGCGTAAAACAGCAGCAGTTTGTCCAACATTGCTCGGCGGTCCTGCATCCACACGCACAGCTTTGGCAAGGAAAAGGCTGCGAGTTGTCCTTGTCCAGAACGGAGAAAGTGGAGACAGGAATGGGCATCGACGCAGCGCAGAAGGAAACGAGAACAAGGAAGGTGATGACCTTCCGTCCAATCGCTGCAACCAACTTATTCGACTTAAAACCCTTCAATTAACCGTCTTTTCGCGTTCGAGCACTGAATCCGTACTATGGCCAGGCCCGCTCTCCACGCTCAATATGATATATGGCTTCGGATCGCACACAAGCCTCGACAAAGCAATGCGACAAATGGTCGCCTTTGGTCGCCTTTCGCTCCGCGAAAGTG
>CAIXME010000642.1 GCA_903920425.1 uncultured Pirellula sp.
AGATCGGCTTGCGTCTCGGAATCCTCCCCGCTCCAAAACTGACGGAGCATCGGCAACAACTCATTGCGGATTCGATTGCGAGTGTATTGATTTGTCGCGTTGGAGCTATCCGTACGAAAGGACCGATCTCGATACTTCAGATATTCTAATATCTGAGACCGAGTCACGCGCAAAAAGGGATGAACCAACACTGTTTGCGCCGTTAAAGGGCGAGAAAACGGAATACCAGCAAGTCCGCTCGGACCACTGCCTCTCATCAGATTGTGTAAAAACGTTTCAACTTGGTCATCTGCATGGTGTGCCAGTGCAATCCATTGAGCATGATGTTCCGCTGCGACCTGTGTAAAAAACGCATGACGAAAATAACGAAGCTGGACTTCGGAAGCGTTTGCAATCACGTCGCGATCCGCAAACCCAACGACACAAGTCATTCCGAGTTGCGAGGCAATAGACTCGACGAACAGCTGGTCATCATCGCTTTCCATTCCTCGCATGCCATGGTTATAATGCGCAACAATAGTCTGCGCCGAAGCGCCACGCAGTTCGCGAATGCACTCCAACAACGCCATACTGTCCGCGCCGCCGCTGACGCCAACGACCACAGTCGATTCTTGCCAGCTAGATAGCGGCCATCGCTCTAGAACATGTCTGCAGAGCACCTCAGATGGATTCATGTGATTTTGCTATTCAATCGTGCAGGAAACAAAGTCAAACCTGCTACGATTTGGATTCTGAAACTTGCCATCCCAAGGTGGCCGCGTGCAGTATTTTCTCCTGAGTTGCTTCTTCACGCGAAAACAACGCGGTCTGACGTCCCTCGCTGAGAACCATGACGCGATCGCTGAGTGTCAGAATCTCAGGCATTTCACTACTGGTCACGATCACTCCCAATCCCTCCGCACATAACTGCCGAATGATGCGATACAGTTCGGCTTTGGCTCCCACATCCACGCCGCGGGTTGGGTCGTCCAGCAACAACACCTTGGGTTTGGTCAACAACCATCGACCAATGATGCACTTTTGCTGGTTTCCACCACTGAGGCTAGTAATCGCGGCGTGCAGCCCAGCGGTCTTGATTTGCAATTTGCTCACCATGGAATTCGACGCAGCTCGCTCGTTGCGTGCATTCACCGCAGGCCCGCTGCGCATCGAAGACAATTCGCAAATCGAAATGTTCCGCCCAACATGCATGGCTGTGAAAATTCCAAGTCGTTTGCGATCCTCGGTAACCAAGGCCATGCCCGCATCCAAGGCCTCCGAAGGATGTCTCGGCCGTATCTGTTTTCCCTCAAGACAAATCTCGCCCGTGGGAGGTAACTGCGATGCGCCAAACAAACACTCGAGCAACTCTGTCCTGCCCGCCCCCATCAATCCAGCGATGCCGAGCACCTCACCCTCATGCAACTCGAAAGAAATATCTTTGAGGCGATACCCTCGCGCATGCCCAGGCCATACCAGCGATAGATTCTTGACCGATAGCAACTTTTTCCCACGCTGCGTTTTCACGCCAAGATCGAGCGATTCGATCTCTCGGCCAACCATCAGTCGGGCGATTTCGCTGGGGTTAGTCTCGCTCGTCATCAATTGCGAAATGAATCGCCCATCGCGCAGCACAATAATCTCATTGGACAAATGAAAAACCTCGTCCATCTTGTGTGAGATGTACAAGATCGTCGTCCCTTGTTCGCGAAGCTTGGCGATTACACGATATAGCCGTGCCACTTCCGATTCGGTCAACGCGCTCGTCGGTTCATCCATCACGAGTATGCGACTCTGGATACTCAAAGCCTTTGCGATCTCTACTAACTGCTGATCGCCGACACGAAGCGTTCCCGCAAGCGCTGACGGCGAAACGTTGCACTCCAGCTGCCTGAGCAATTCAGCCGCTTCGCGCTGCATGGCCGAGTCGTCGCGAAAAAGCAACCCTTTCTTCTTTTCACGACCCAGGAATACATTGGCGGCAACAGATAGTTGCTCGACCAAATTCAACTCCTGGTGAATGATGCTGATACCTGCGTTTTCAGCATCGCGAGTCCCTGCGAAATGCACAGCCTGGCCATCTACCAGCAGATCACCTTCGTACTGCGTGATCACCCCGGACAGGATCTTCATCAACGTGCTTTTGCCTGCACCATTCTCACCGCAAATGGCGATGAGGTCTCCGCGCTTCACGTCAAAGCTGACAGCATTCAGTGCTTGAACCGCACCGAAACGCTTGCCGATTCCTCGCATCGAAATGATTGAATCGGTCATCGCAGGCCTAACTGTTCTTTTTGTCCGACGTGATTTCCCAAACACCACGAGCCGCAAGCGTTACCGCTACCAATACTCCAACAACGACTGCATGCGCTGGCGTGTACCAACTTTGTTTGCCAAAGAACAGCAACATCAGCAAACCTGCCAACAGCGATAGCACTGGAATCGTGAACCAGCCAATCGCATTGTTGAAATACCGCGTTTTGATCGCTTGCTGGCCGCGTTGACTAAATGTCACAGCCAACACAACGACGATCCCGACAATCATCCCTTCGTATACGTCCGCACCAGAGCCCACCACTTTGTTGACCGCGTCGATGACCGTTCTCAAAAACAAACAGCCTAGTATGGTCCCAGGAATCGTCCCGATCCCACCCTGCAATGAACAACCTCCAATCACCGATGCCGCAATGGCATTCAATTCGTAGCCCCGAGCCATAATGTCTGGCTTTGCCGAGCCTACGTCAGCAAACGAGATGATGCCAACAATCGATGCGGACACGGATCCGAGAACATAAGCGAGCCACTTGAGCCGATCGGTTCGAATACCACTCAGCTTCGCCGCTTGCTCGTTTCCTCCCATCGCGTGCAAATGTCGCCCCGTCACGGTACGGCTCATCAAGAACCAAAGGATGAGAGCAAATACAACAAACACAATCGAGATGGTCGTTACATCCTTCAGCGAATCGCGAAGCATGCGTTCTGGAAAATCGATCTGCGACTTTCCACCGGTTGTAATGGTGGGGGCAAGCCCACGTCCAAAACTCCGTAGCCCAACCAAGGTCGCCAACGTCGCAATAAACGGAGGAAGCCCGATACGAGTGATTAACCATGCATGCAACGTTCCGATCATCGCACCTACCACAATCGTACCCGCCATGGCAAATACGACTGCCGTTCGTGACAGCGCGCCGTCTCGAAACCCATTCGGATCCAACAAGATCAACAACGAACCAAACACCGTTGCACTCAACGCAATCACCGATCCGCTCGATAGATCGATGCCACCCGAGATGATGATGATCGCACTGCCGAGAGCAAAGAATCCCAGCAATACGGTGTTGCGGATGATTAGCTCGGACGAACCCATCGGGTCCGTCAAATACGTATGGTTGGAATCAAAAAATGCCGTCGCAACGACCACGACCAACCAAGCCAAAACCAGCTTGAACTCGACCGAGGACCAAAGCTTGTGCAATAGGGAAGGGCTCGCTTGGCTCATGAGCTGGTCAATTTGTATTTCGTCAACCACTCTTGGAAGCTTGGCAACGTGATGTACTCAACACTAGGACCAAACTCTTTAAACATATCAGGAGTCAACGGGGAATCCTTGGCCGGCACAACAACCTTGAGTCCTGTGTCGCGAATGTCTCCCCCCTCTTTGCCCTTGTTGGGGAACATTTCTTTTACCGTAGCGGCATCACCAGACGACTTCGCAAACGAATACTTGACCGAGTCATAGCCCATACCAAATGGATTCTGAACCACCATCGCATCGATCATGCCTTCGGACATTTGCTGAATGGCCAATTGCTCCGCATCGAACGTCACGATAGTAAATCGGTCACGCACCTTCTTTTCGGTTACGACGTCCACAATCGCTGGAGCGTTGTAAGACCAAATACCAACCAACATCGACAAATCTGGATACTTGGCAATCACATCACGTACGTTATCACGTGCGCGACTTCGATCAGCATCGTCGAGACGACGATCCTTCTGAACAAACTTATCTCCCATCGCTGACGTAAAGCCGTCCATGCGTTCGATGGCATTTTGCTGACTGTCGACACCGACGAACTGGACGTATTCACCGCTGGCTCGCAAATTCTTGGCCGCAGTCCCCAAAACCTTTCCACCCACAACGTTGTTCGTTCCAACGTAAAACTCGCGGATCGATCGGTTCTTTTCATTCAGATCACTATCAAAGCACCCGATAATAACTCCCTTTTTGGCAAGCTTTTCCAACTCATCTGCGATGGCTGGATTGCTCGAGGATATTGGGGATATGATCACGGCGACGATATCCTTTTGGGTTCCGTATTGGCGAAGCTTTTCGATTTGCCCTTGCTCGGTTCCATCATTGGAGTCCATCGAAGCCGTGTAGCCGGCTTCCTTTAGCTTCAAGTCCTCGACCGCTTGCTGAATCCCTGCACGTGCCGCATCCCAAAACGGAGAATCGGTGTTGTTCAGCAAAACGATACGCTTTACCGAATTGCTCGATGGCTTGGTGGTGCTGGCAGTACTGTTGTTCGAAGTACCACTGTTGCAGCCGACGCTACATGCGAAAACCATCGCCAGAAGCAACAGAGTACGTCGCATCACAGGAGCTGTCCCTATGCAGATAGGATGGCGCAAACCGACCCACCTGAAGTCGAAAGAGAGATGAATCACGGGGGTCGCCTCAAAACAAGTTCTATTTGGAATGGAGCCGATATTGGCATTCGAATAGCACATGGTAATTTTTGGAACCGATTTCCACAAGCATGCCGAGATAGATGTGCCGTAGCTATTTCCTTCCCACCCAGCCCAACTCACTCCATCCTTTCCAAACCATCCAAGTCCGAACGCCTGCCAAACGAACGGCTACATCGAGCTTGGCTAGGCCAACAAAAAAAGGCACCTGATTGATCAGGTGCCTTTTTCGTTAGTAGACTTTGACTGTTGTTACCAGCTTTGCTGTGCAAACAACTCGTCCAAGGTATCGAGGTATGCCCTGGACTTGATCTCTGGCGGCGGAGCAGCCAAAGATACTTGTTGCCAAACAAGATCGGAGCTCTTGGCTAGCACGCGAACCACTTTGGCTCCCGTCGCATCGGTTACTTGTACAAATTGCTGCCTGTTCAACGTCGCAGTGTAGACCGCATGGTTCGCACCACGGACAGCAGTGAGGTAAGCCGTACGCGAATCATCGCTCAAGACAACTTCTTGGAACAAGTCGCCAGCAAATCCATCACGAGTGATAGTCCATTCCGATCGACCGTTTGCACCGATGGCCGCATAAACGCCCGATGTTCGGTTGTTCGGGTTGGCACTGTTGTAGTTGGATGCCAAATTCTCAAGGATATTGGCGTAACCTGGTGACACGCCGAGGATGGCAAAGTTGTAAACAGCGTTGACATCTCCCGGTGCTACGATGCTTCGTGTAAAGCTGTTCGCTTCCGGTGCATCCGTCGTCATCATCGGTACAGCGTAGCTAACCGTGTATGCTCCTGGCGGCAACAAGTCGAACGAGTAGCTTCCGTCTGCCAGGGACATCTTGGTGATCGAAGTACGAGGTGTCGTCGCGGTTTCAGCAACCGTCAGCGTAACCTCAACTCCACCGATCTTCAGTTCGTTCGTATCGACAGTACCTGAACCGTTATCGTCAACGTAGACAACGCCGCGTACCGAGCTTGGAATGAATGGTGAAATCTGGACATTGAAGGTTCCAATCGATGTCAGCGGGGCTGCGACACCGTTGGTAGTTCCGTTGTCAATCACTTCGTAAGTAAACGTGTCCGTGCCACTCGCTCCGAGTGGAGCGGTGTAGGTAATCGTACCGTTCGCATTCAAAACCACGGTTCCCTTGGTCGAAGGGGAGGTGATGATGCGGTTCACTCGAAGAGTCTGACCACTTTCGTTGGCTGGTCCCTTTGGCATGGAAGCCAAATCTTGTGTCAAGTTGAACACGGTTGGAACGCTTGCATAAACGCTGCGGGTCAACGTGGTAGCCGTTGGGGCATCGTTAACTTCGGTTACTCGCAAGGTCAACGCTGCGTTGGCGGTCGACAAAGTCGTCTGACCATCCGAAATTTGGTAAGAGAACGTATCAATACCGTTGAAGGTTGACGCTGGGGTGTACACCAGGTTCTGGCCTACTTGCACAACGCTACCGCCGTTGGTTGTACCGACCGCTCCGGAAAGAGCGACAAACGATACGGTTTGCGACGATTCGTTGGCAGGACCTGGTCGATCATTGGCCAGAAGGCTCGAGATCGCGATCGTTACTGCTTGGTTTTCTGGAGTAACTGTTTCTACATCGGCAACTGCGATCGGTGCGTCGTTAACAGCGGCGACGTTGATCGTTAGAGTTGCAGAAGCACTCAAGCCTGGAGTTCCGCTATCGGTAACTGTGTAGCGAACCAACAACTGACCATTGAAGTCCTGTGCTGGTGTGTAGACGATGTTTCCGCTAACAACTGCAACGGAACCACTTCCAGCTGTCAGATTGACAACGTCGGTGATCGTCAACGATTGAGCGCTTTCACCTGGTCCTCGATCAAGGCCGTCGGTGATCGTGTTCGCTTGGATCGTCAACACGGTGTCCTCCACGGCATCAGCGACTCGGTCGGCTGCAACTGGAGGATCGTTGACAGGAGTTACTGTTACGGTAACTGTTGCCGTCGATGGAACGCTAGTTGGAACGCTGTCGGTCATCGTGTACGTGAATACTGCATCGCCAAAATAGTTTGCCGGTGGCGTATAGACAACTCGGTCGTCCGACTTATCGGCAGGAGTACCGCGGTCGTCGAGTACGACAGAACCAGTTCCACTGGCTGGCTGACCGAACGACTCAAGCCGCTTGGTTGCACCGTCGTTCGCAAAGTCATTCCCAATCACATCGATCGTGAAGGCACTTGAATCTTCCGCAATGGTTGCGGAATCCGTTAATGCGAATGGTAGAACCGGTGGAATGATGAGGACTTCGACGTTAGCAGTCGACGTCAAGCCGGCCGCATCCTCGATCGTGTACGAGAACGTCGCCGTCACATTGAACGAACCGGTAGGTGGCGTATAGAGAATCCTATTGTTGCCAGCTTCGATCGTAGCTGTACCAACGCTCGGCGTTGTCACGGATTTGATCTTGATGGTATCGTTGGTCTCTAGTGGACCCGCGTTGTCGTTTCTCATTACGGCCAGCGGATTCGCAACCGCGATTCCCAACACAACGAACCGTGCTGAATCACCGGTATCATTGACTGCAACAGGTGCATCGTTGACCGAGGTCACGTTGATTGTGATTGTTCCAACCGCTTCCGCGTTTGGCGAACCATTGTCAGAGATGCGATAGGTAAAGCTATCTGCTCCAAAGAAGTTGGCTGCAGGTCGGTAGGTAGTAACACCTCCAACCGTCGTGATTGTGCCACCTTGGGCTGTTGGCGATTGGATCGACAC
The DNA here is from genome assembly GCA_903920425.1 of uncultured Pirellula sp. Lineage (GTDB taxonomy): Bacteria > Planctomycetota > Planctomycetia > Pirellulales > Pirellulaceae > JBKCUI01. The sequence goes on from CAIXME010000642.1 coordinate 7,414, forward strand.
CAAACGAACGGCTTGGCTCGAAGCTTCTCCTGGCCCTGGGTTTGAGCTGGTCAAAAGATCGGTCGGTGCTCCCGCTCCGATCAAAATCAAAGAACCATCTTCGACGACCGAGAGGGATCCGCTGAACGCAACAGGATCATCATTGACTGGGGTCACCGTGACGGTGATGGTAGCTACGGTCGATTTCGCAGGATCGCTGCCAGTACCAGTGTCTGTACCGGTAACTTGGAACACAGCCGTTCCAAAGAAATTGGCGTTAGGAAGGAAGTTAATGTTACCGCCGACGATCGAAACGGTTCCATTGGTTTGGCCCGATGTAACAATGTTCGAAAGCGTCAGCACTTGGCTTGCTTCGTCGGCTGGCCCTGGTGAGAAAATCTGCAACGGGGTGATCACAAGTGGGTTAGCTGAACCTGGATCTTCGCTGACAGAAAACTGTGTTCCGATGACGCGAGGTGCGTCGTTCACTGGAGTGACAGTGACGGTAACGGTACCAACTGCAGTATCGTTCAGGTTGTTCTTTACGGTGTACGTGAACACAGCTGTTCCGTTGAAATCAGCCGATGGCGTAAACGATACGTTGGCGCCTCCGTCCACAAAACTAACGGTTCCACCCGAAGCAGGTTGCGTCACAGCAGTCACGCCACGACTCGATCCGAAACGATCCAAGTCGTTCGAAACCACGTTGAACGTCGTTTGAGCCGAATCTTCGGCAACGGTTTGCAAATCGGTTACCGCTGTCAAACGATCAACGATCGTGATCGTACCTTGAGGCAAAATCACAACGCTCGACGTCAGGTACGCTGCTTGAGCACCATAAAGTGCAATACCCAAGTTGTCACCGGTTTGTCCGGGCAATGGCAGCGGAGAAGTGTTACCTTGGAAATTAATGGTGCCAGGAACTGCACCCTTGAACAAAACGTCAACAACGTTCAGAAAACTGGATGCAACGGAAGGATCCAAGAAGTCACCGGAGGTCGCAAAGCCTCCAAGCAACGACATGGTTCTGGTCTCTGGGTTGGTTGCCGATTGCTTCAACACCCCGTCTGGACCGTTGGTGTACCGAGTGACAGGAACGATTTGTCCCGTCTGATCTTCGAACGTACCGTTGTCCAAATTGTGATTGCGGGCAACACGGGCGACGTTGTCATCCGACGGATTCGGATCGTCTTGACCAGTAATTGCGATCGTGACAGCCCCTGCGTTGCCATCATTCAACCCATTCGTGCCCACGACTGGGTTCACGAAGTTAACTCGGGAATTCGTTCCAACGAAGTTAATCGCAAATCGGAATGAAGTGCTGCTGGTTAGCGTGTTAACGCGGACATTCCCCGCACCAACCGATGGCAGGGCTTGAATGGCGTTGCGGATATTGGCAACTGTGCCGCTGGAGCTGTAAATGCCGTTGTTGAATGCAACAGCAATTGGGCCAGTGGTCTCAGTGCCATACCTGAGGGTGAATGTACCACCACGGACATTGTTCTGGATGTCCAACTGATTGAACTCACCCCACTGCAGTTGCAGCTTTTCTGTTGCCGACAAGTCAGCATTGGTGAAGGACAAATCATGGTATGCACTGAACACACCGAGCGGTGTAGGGGATCGCAAATCCTTGATTTGAGTTCGAACGATGACGCGTTCGCCAGTACCGATCACCGCATCAGGGACACCGTTGTTTGGGGTCGGGTCTGGTAACTCAGTACCCGCGGTGCCATCAGCATTCACCGAGAAGAACTTGTAGCGGACTTCCACTAACTCGCCGGTTCCTTCACCGTTGTTCAACGAGTTGATGACCATCAACGCATCCAGCGGTGACAAGCTATTGTCCCCGTCGACGTCGATTAACTCAGAACGGTCGGTCGGAGCAGCTTTGTTACTGAGGGATCCAGACCCCTCTGTGTTCAGCTTATTAATAACAACCAGAGCATCCAACGGAGTGATAGCAAAGTCGCCATTCACGTCGGTGCCTATGAGGGTGTTGTGGAACGGCGTCAAATCCGAAGCCATTAATTGGCGTTGCTCAAGCGCCTCTAGACGAAGCATACGCTTCATCCAACTTTGTCGCGCCGTTTTATGGGCTCGGGACTGAGAGATAGACTTACGAGTCTGACGTTTTGGCGAAACGGTCATCGATTCTTCCACCGTAGAGACAAGAAAGGAATGGCTAGGAATAGGATTTTGGAGGGATGTACATAGACCCTACAATCTCCCGTACAGTGAGGGTACTTGGCATTCAATCGGTTTTCAATCCACTTCTTGCCCAGAGTTCCCAAATTACCTGAGCCGCCTAGCTTGCCGGGTGAATGTGCCGTCCCTAACAGTTTTTCCAAAAAGATAGGTTTTAGAGCCAGATTTGTTAAAGAAGTTCCATTCACCCTAAAAATAGAAGATTTAGCGGTCTTCCGAAGAAAATAGCGAATTCTAATAGTGGCAAATCACTGTGTTTTTCATTCTTTTGCCTAACTTGGGCTGTTTGCTGACACTCTTTGCATGATTTCTATTTACGCCATTCCTCCAGTTCCTCTATTATTGCAAAGTCCATAGTCCTCTGCGCAAGGCATGGATGACTTATTCAAGGGAGCGACGCCAAAGAGGCTGAGAATGAACGGTTCGATTTTTTTCCTAATTTTCGCACTCGCCACACAAAATGGCGATGTTTTGCCTGCTCCTCTCAAGGAAGCACTCCCTGCCCCCAATCGCGATTCGTCCTCGCCTGCTCTGATCACCGCTGCGCCACCATCGACTGCGACTCCCCCTGGCAAGCTCGTGAGAACCCAGATCGGTGGAAAAGGGTACGAGGTAGGCTGGAAAACAGATGAAACGGACAACAAGTTCTGTATGGTTCTGCATATCGCGCCCGCGGCAATGGCCAATTTCGCCGACGGTGCCAATGGAAACGAGATGCAAATCGAAGTCCCGCCAGAACTCCGCGGCCTCGTGATCGAAAAAGTAATTGTTCGCGGCAGCACAGCAGCCGTCGAACGTATTCCTTTAAACCCCGTGCCCATCGGCAACAACGCACGAGGAGCGGCCGGCTCCAGCGCCTATCTTCAAAACCTCAATCGAGGCGGTCTTGCTAACAGCTCGCCCGTCAACATCGATAGACCATCAGAAGTAATGCCAACCACGGGCGGTTCCGCTCTCGGTTCCCTCTTGGCAACAACACCTACTATCCCGACGACACCTCAAACCAACTTCCAAGCTCCAGATCCTTCTCTCTCGGTGATGCCACCCGGCGCGAACTCCCAACCCGTCATGCCGCCGGCTTCAACTTCCGCCACAGGGGCAGGTCAGGGCCTCGGTGCAGCGACTGGTAATAATTTCGGAAACCCTACCGGCCCCGGCACCAACGCAACCGGCGGAAACCCGAACACCGGTTTCAATCCACCATACACCGGATTGAACAACCCAAGCGATCCCTACGCCAACTCCAACAACAACTCCCTGGCGCAAAAGGACAGCTTTAGCTCCCCGACGAACCCTGCCCGCCCTAGCATACCGAGTGGACTCGATATCCTCAGGAACAACCCGCAGTCACCAAACTACGCCAACAACGGGACTCAGTTTAATACCGGCACGGCACCCTACTCCAACACAGCGCCTTATTCCAACACAGCGCCTTATTCCAACTCGGCGCCTTATTCCAACTCGGCACCGTACGCCAACAGCACCAATCCCCTCGCAAATTCTCGGCAAACGAATCCTCCGTTCGCCAGCAGCCTACCAACGACGGGCGGTATGCTTCAAACCCCTCCACCGTTGCAATACAACGCACCGCAACCGCTAGGTCAACAAAACACCTACACCCAAGCTCCAATCCAACCACCGCAAAACAACTACGCCAACGGTCAAGCTCCCTACTACACGGCTTCGAACTACCCCAATATGGCGAGCAGAACAACTGGCGGGTCGATCCTCCCACCCGGAACCGATCCGACTATTGACGATCCAGCCAACCCGAACAAGGATAAATTGCTCCCGTTCATGTTGCTCTTCTCCATTGTTGGCAACGTCTACCTCGGCCTTTGGATGAGTCACTTGCGCACCCGCTATCGCCAACTGCTGAGCAACATGCGAGGCATCCCCGTCTCGGATCTTGACAACTAAGCGCCGTCCTACGACCTACTGCTGACCTCTCTTCTCTGTTGCTTGCTCTGCGCCTATGTGTGAGTCATCGCACCTGAAAGCAAAAATCACAAAGCGAAGCGTCAGCGAGGGATTCCGTTACTGCTAACAAGCAAAGACGAAGAATTTTCACACAGAGACACCAAGGCACAGAGTTTTCAAGAATCTATTTCTTGATCACAACTCATCTCTGTGGCTCTGTGCCTCTGTGTGAGACACCGAACCTGAACACAATGCCCCCAGACCGTCTTGTGACAAACGAAGCAGCATGTTGCAAGATTGCTAGCGTTGAAGAAATAAGAACTAGGGGCAATACGCATTGACTTAAATTGACGGCTTTTGCTACCACTACGATTCCTGCAGACACGAGGTCAGCATTTCGTTTTAGATTGACCAGAATCATGGACCGGACAATTCACCAATTCAACGGGAACCGACGCTCACCCAACCGCATCTTTATCGATGCGTCGCACACGGTTGCAACCGGAAAGAACTCCGGGATTGAACGTGTGGTGCGCAGTATCCTGGCAGAATGTTCTCATTGGTGCCAGAACGATGGCCTGCCCAAGCCCCAACTTGTGACTCATCACGACGGGGAATTTTTGCCAATCAACGAGAACGTGGAAAAGCAATTCTTTCGGTTAGCATCGATCGAATCCAACGTTCAGAGCCTGCTACCAAAATGGTATTTGAGCATTGCAAAGCGTATCTGCTCGACGACGAATTCAGCAAAGTTGCGAAAGTGGTTGCTCCCACAACCTGGACACCTCGGCTTGTTCAAGCTCGCACACTCCGCGATGGATTCTTTGATCCATCGCCGCTTACTCAACGGCACCAAACCGATCGTAGCAAACGACAATGATCTTTTCATTTTGCCCGATGCGTATTGGACTCGGCGTGGCGTTTGGAAAGCTGCCGCAAAGGCACGGGAATCGGGGGCGACAACGGCAACGGTTATCTATGACCTGATTCCGTTGACGCATCCTCAATACGTTGGACAAAAACGAACCGACGGGTTCCGCAAATACCTTCATCAAGCGATTGAACATTCCGATCTCGTGGTCGCCATTTCCAAGACCGTAGAAGATGAACTAAACGCTTACATTGAACAGAATCGTTCCCAGTTCACAAGAGTACCCCTTGAGGTGCGACACGTCACTCTGGGAGCAGAACTCAAACTGGTCGAGGGAGAAGTCCGCGATCATGTCAAGGAACTCTTCGCTCCCGAACCAACTGCGAACGGAAAAAGAAACCCGCCCTACCTGATGGTGGCTACGTTCGATCCTCGCAAGAATCACCATTACTTGCTGGACGCATTTGACATGCTTTGGGCCGATCATCCAGAACTGAAACTGTGCCTTGTCGGGCGCGTCGGTTCACTTTGCGAAGATGTTGTTCATCGCATTCGCAGTCATCCCGCTTTAGGCTCTCAGCTATTCGCCATCCACGACATGAAGGATGCGGAGTTACAGTTTTGCTACCAAGCATGTCGCGGTGTGATATTCCCATCCATTGTTGAGGGATTTGGCTTACCAATCGTCGAATCGCTCTGGTTTGGAAAGAAAACGTTTGCCAGCGACACACCGATCCACCGCGAAGTGGGCCGCAACGACTGCACCTATTTTGATTTGAGCACGCCAACGAGTTTGGCCAATGCGATCTCGGAATGGGAATCGAGCGCCGCTTTTGGATCCTACCAACAACCCTCCCGACGCCCCACCACTTGGGAAGAGTGCAGTCGCCGACTGATCGCCCATTGCCTGGACGCTCAGCAGATGCTCCGCTCCCAGTCGTCGTCGATTGCCAAAGCAGCTTAGCAAGTCCAGACCGACCGCCTTCGCGGCTATGGCTATCTTTCCGGCACGTGCATGTGCCAAACGGCCGGCGGACTCTGAGGTCGATTCAACGCGACCACACCCACGGCATGCTCACGAAGAAATGGCTTATTCGGCATAACCGGCATGTTCTTGAATCCTTTGAGTCTGCCGCCTCCACACGACGAAACAAGAAAATGAGGTGTTGTTTCAGCCACTGAAAAGATATCAATCATCATGGATCTCGATCGCAACCGCTACTTTATGTTTGGCGTCATTCTGTTCCTGCTGGGATTACAGTTTCGACTCGTCGACTCCTTTGTCTTGAACGAGAGCAGCACGCGAGCCTTGCATCGGTTCGCTCAACGCTCCAGCATTGCGGACAACAATGTCGCAACCAACGTCTATATGCAGGTCGCCACGCCCAAAAAGAGCCTGCGTCCACCGAACTGGCTTGGATTCGTGCTCTTGACCGTCGGTGGTGTGATGTCCTTGCATGCATTGGTGCTGCCGAAACAACAGTGACGATCTAGTAACGTCGCATTGCGATGTTTTCTACGTCGATCCCATTCTCAAAGTCGGCTCTTTCACGCACTGGAACGGATTCACACGATGCGGACATTAAGGTCACCTGCTTTCTGGGTCGGTGTCATCATGTTGACAGTTGCCTTCATCGCCAACATGACCGACCACGGCAGCTTCATGCGAGGATCATCGGTCTCCGCCGAGGATCGTCCGACTCTCTCCCAGATGGCCAGCGAGGCTACACTGCTCAGAGAGGGGACCGTGCTGACAGACTTGAAAGGGCGATTCCGAAAGCAAGTAGACCGCATGGTCTTTGTCGAAGATGGAACCAATCGTTCCTACAAGTGCCTCGAGAATCTTTGCTTGCAACGAGTGGCCTCCAGCATGCAAGATGAGGATCGCAAACTCGTGTGGCTAATTTCAGCCAAAGCGACTGAGTTCAACGAGGAAAACTACCTTGTACTCGACAAGGCTATGCGTACCCGGTAACTCTCTACACCGCGGTAGCAACAAAGTTCGATGGCTCACACAGAGACGCAAAGCCACCAAGAAGAGCTGCGATCCGTAAACAGATTCTTGAAATCTCTGTGTCTCTGTGTCTCTGTGTCTCTGTGTGAAAACTCTTGATCTTTGGTCGTGAGTAGTAGCAGGATCCCTTGCTCACGCTTTTTGAAGTTGCGCTATTTGCATTTAGGGCTGAAGGCCCGACACATCCTCTGCCGGTGCCGTGAGGCGCCGTGAGGCACCG
>CAIXME010000643.1 GCA_903920425.1 uncultured Pirellula sp.
AACATGCGTTGCGTACGGCATGTTCCGTTGTGGCACATCCAGCCGATCGCGTTAACGCGACCAGCGCCGTGTACCAGTTCATATTCAGGGCCGAATGCAATCAGTGCGTGCATGACAGCCCAAGGTGAGCGTACCGATGTCGATTCTGGATTGTTTAAATAGTAGGACAGGCAAGCATCGGTACGAGCCAAGCGTTGTGCAAGAGCTGGTTCCAGTGCTTGTTTTTGCACGATCGGAGGTACGGCTTTTCCGTTGGGTGCATCTTCGATGCGAATTTCACGACGGTGCGATCCAGGCTTGGACGCGTTCATCGCATCAACGCCTTGTAGTTCTTTGTCGCTGCCGCCGCGCTTGTTCAGCTCGAGTTGCGGTTCTTCTTGTTCCAGTTCGGAGTCGGGATCGCGCTGAGGTACGGGGGTGGAGTTGCCACGTGGTTTTGCAGACACCTTGTTCGGCTCTGACTCGTAGTTCCCAGGCTTTTCCTCGAAAGGCATTCGGACCTTACGTGGTGCAGGCTTTTTGACCGGTGCAGCGTTGGCTATCGAAGAAGTGTCCTCGGTTGCTTCGGTGTCGACGGCGTCTCCAGGTCGATCGGATTTTTCGTCACTTAGATTCCTGTCCTGTTCACTTGGATCCATGTCGCCGTCAGCAGCATCTAGACTGGCGACCATTCGCGGCGGTTCATTCTCGGCAAGCAATTGGGATTGCGGCTCTGTATCGGATGCAATTTCGCTAGCGTCGACTTCGATCTGATCCCCTTCTGTTTCGATTCGGAAAAGGTCGCTTGTAGGGCCAGCCATCCAAAAAAAGAACGGGCTGATGTGTGACATGCTCGCTGTCGCAACTTCCAGTGCGACGCTCAAGTCTACCGAAGGCTCTGTTAGAATGCTTGCAAACATCGGCTGTTCAATGTCGTCGCCACTCGCCAGTTGCGTATCGGCCGATCCAATGATCAAGATATCTTGCGACGTGATGGTTTCGTCTTCGTTTTGCCAGACGATTACTGGTGGCGCTTCGGCTTGCGATGGTTCTTTTGCATTTGGAATTGTGGGCCCTCTAGCATCACCTAGGCGCAATGCGTTGGGCTTTGGTTCGGGTTGCGAGCTTTGCTGTGCTGACGCCGTCGACAGATTGATTGCAAGCAATCCCGCAGATGCAAGGAAAATTGGAGAACCGAGAGGTCGACGAAACCATAATCGCATTATGCCTTGCACCATTTTACGCGAGTCTTTGTCAGCAAATCGACACCGTGAGGGTTGTATCGACATCCGAGTACATTCGATACAGTCATAACAACCGGAAAAGTTTCAACCAGACTAAGCTTACCGAAGGAACGGTACGTAGCCTTGGATTGATTCCGCGAGAGAGGGACGGTCAGGCTCGACTTGTTCACCCGCTAGATACCGTTTCCATTTACCTACGTCGCCCTTAAAGTCTTGCCCAGTGAAGTCCTTGAGAGCGAGTGACGCGGAGTACTGCGTTAGTGGTCGTCGATCGTTCAATTGTTTCGCTAAAAACTGTTTGACGTCGTCGGACCTGTGGGTACCCAATGACTCAATCGCTGCCATTTGGACGCTTTGATTTGCATCGTTTGCCGCCATGGCTAACAGAGTTTGCGTGGATTCTGGCGTCGTAGCCTTTTTCAGGGCTCGAGCAGCGGCGAGACGAACTTTGTCATTGCGGTCTCGCGCCAATTTCAAAACCGTTGTGGTTGCTTCAGGCCTATCGAGGACCTCCTCGAGAGCCAATACGGCTTCACGCCGAATCTCTTGGCTTGTTTCTTTTTCGACGATGGTGGTTA
>CAIXME010000644.1 GCA_903920425.1 uncultured Pirellula sp.
ACTGGCCGATCGAAAAATCACCGTCGACATGATCGTTCAAAATATCGGTCAGGAGGATCTTGCGGATATCTCGTTCACCGTCCCTAACTCGGAACTAAAAGAAACGCTCCGCGCTGTTAACGAAGCTGCCAAATTGGTTGGGGCAACCAGCGTAACCCATGATGATGCCGTTGCGAAAATTTCCGTCGTAGGGTTTGGCATGGCCGCCCAGACAGGCGTAGCGCAGAAAATGTTTGAATCGCTGGCAGATGCCGGTATCAATATTCAAATGATCACCACGAGCGAAATCAAAATCAGCGTGTTGGTCCAGCGATCCGAAGCAACCGCCGCGTTGCGAGCAGTGCACCAAGCCTTTTCTTTGCATGTTAAACCCGCTGATGCGAATCACTGGCAGATTGGTCAGAAGACGACCAGCGACCTCAGCGCCAACGAGATCATCGAACGACTACGCAATTCCAACATGGAGCAATTGACGCTCTTGGATATCTCGATGGTGGGTGACCAAGCCCGCGTTACGTTGCAAGGTGTACCAGACACGCCGGGTCTCGCGCAGAAAGTGTTCAAGCACGTTGCCGAAGCTGGTGTCTTTGTTGACATGATTGTTCAAAGTTGCGACGGATATCAAGGCGAGACGAGCATCAGTTTTACCGTGCCAGAAGAGCAAATGGATATGTGCATCCGAGTCTTGCAGGCAATGGAATACAAGTTCCGCAAGATCAGCGGGTCGACAGATATCGCTAAACTCTCCGTTAGCGGTATTGGGCTTCGCAGCCATACAAGTGTCGCGATCGCTATGTTCAAGTCGCTAGCCGATGCCAACATCAATGTTCTGATGATCAATACCAGCGAGCTACGCGTGAACGTAGTAATCGATGGAAAGCATGGCGACAAAGGACTCGAATGCCTCCAGAAGACATTCGAAGCGTCGCTCCTGTAATAAGCTCGCTCAAGCTCAAACGATTCGTAGAACCATTATGGCCAATGCATTTTATTTGGGGCTCGGAACCGTCATTCGATTCCAGGGCAAGGATCGATGCAAGGTGTTCAACAATCTGTGCACGCAGGATCTTCGCCAACTCGCTCATGGGCAAGCCGTCGAGACTTTTGTAACCGACGTGAAAGGGCGAACCTTTGGACACGGTATCGCGGCCGCTTGGGGGGAAGAGGCGTTTCTGATCACGGTACCCGGTCAAGCCGAACGACTCGTTCCACACTTTGATCGCTATATCATTCGTGAGGATGCTCAGGTAAGTGACGTCAGTGCCATGTTCCCATTTTGGCTCTTTCGCAACAGAGAAACGGCAGCCCTCGGACTAGGCGTACCGATCGATGCATTGCCTGCTGCTAAAAACTGTGTAAGTCTGCCAATAGGCAACGTCGAAACGCTCGTGATGCATGCACCGTGGCTTAACGACGACTCTATTTTGGTTCTTGCTCCTGGTGACGCGCAATCGGCCGCTTTACGGGACCATCTTGGAGAGCAATGGATGGAAAGCGATTTGGTCATTCGTGCCGCGTGGGAGCACGATCGTATCAGTGCTTTTTGGCCTTGGTACGGTGTGGACTTGGACGAACGCAATTTACCTCAAGAAGTCGATCGCAACGTCTCTGCCATATCTTTCAATAAGGGATGCTATCTCGGACAGGAGACGATTGCGAGACTCGATATGCTCGGGCAGATTCAGAAGAAATTGGTTCTGCTTGAGATAGATACGCATGAGCTTCCTGCAGCATCATCTCCCATATATGCAGACGATAAAGAAGTGGGGCACGTGACGTCGGTCGGTCGCCAAGCTAGCTTGGACGTATGCTTGGCCTTTGGCTATGTGAAACGTAGTCATTTTCGCCCGGGTCAGTTGCTCACTGTTTCCGGATTTTCTGCGAAAGTGTTGCGATAATTGAGCGTTCGAGATTCCAACGTGGTCTAAATGGTCCCAGGGGAACTGACGATTCGCAGGGCTGAATCGGAGCATTGCGAGGCTGGATAAGCCACACGATTCTATTCCTCTTGCGGGATGTATCTCGCCGTGATGCAGCAAAAAATTACCAGCACCGTCGATGCAATGCATCCGCCAGCGAGAATCCGAAAATTGGCGGATTCCGGTGCGATAGTCAATGCGGCCACTATGGCACCAACAAAAGCACCGATCGCAGGACCGAGAAGAAACCACCATCGCATACCAAAGTGAAAGCTTAGTACGACACCGAGGAACATGCCAAGTGATATGGTGATAATGGTTGTCGTAACGATGACCGGAACTGGGGTGCTGTTGCTGCTAATTGCAATCCGAATCATCATCGACAGTACGGCCGCTTCGACAATCAAGAACAGCAACGCCCGAATCGACAATTGACCTTTCGAGTTCGAATCAAAACTCTTCGTGCGGCTTGTCTCAGGCGAGAGCTGTTCGGATACGCTCGGGAAATCCTCAGGCAATTTATTGCTCCAATCGTGGAGGTAGACGGCCGTCTTTGCGATGTCCCAAATGGAACAAGATGGTTTCGTCGATGGAATGGCTAGTGAAGCGAACTGTGCCATCCGCAAATACCATGTTGACACCTGATCCATGGTACGACGAGCCGCCGCCCACATAAAATTCGGGCTTGATCCCAGCGGGTGCAGAAAACTCCTTAAGGTCAATCCACGCTTCTGGAAGCTCATTGGATAGCACCAACCTAACCCTACGTTCTACTGTCTCGTCTGACTCATTGTCAGATGCGTAAACAATACCGGGTAAGTTTATCGCTGTGCGATTTAAGCGGCCGCCAGGGGTAATAGATCCCAAGTTGCGAAGGCTGGCGCGGGTGCCGCTGCTCCAACCTAAATCTTGAAAGTCGCCAACCTTTTCAATCAACATCGCCGTATGCGAAACACCATCTTCGATATCCCGCGTCGGTAGAAAGCTATTCAAAAAAAATACGCCATGGTTGTCTTGGTCGATGGGTGCTTCGACTTCGTGATGAACTCCTGCGTAGTCTGAAACGGACTGGTCAACAGGGCTTGAGCTGCACCGTAGGAGACTAATACGGTGTGAGCGGACAGGAACATTCGCCAGAGCGTAAACGGACTGCTTCCTGTCCAGTAATTTGTTCGTCGCAGGTTGGTCCAAGTAGGGCAATATCGCGCAAATCCAATTGTGATGATAGCCAATTGGGAAATTGGAAATGGGGCCAGTGGCGTTCACGACGCCAGCTGGAAGAATACGAAACGACTGTTCGTATTGATGAACAGCCATAGCGATCTGAATCATGTTATTGGAGCACGAAGCACGACGGGCAGCCTCTCGTGCGGCTTGAACGGCCGGCAATAGCATGCCAACGAGGATCCCGATGATCGCAATCACAACGAGCAGTTCGACAAGCGTAAATCCAAGGGTGCGACTTTTCATTCTACGTTTCCTGGCGTTGAAACTGGATTGGAGTTTATAGGGGCATGGATGGATCTCATCGACTCGTATCGCGTTCCATTTTCTATGCCACAACTGACCGAAATTCGCCATTCGCGATGGCTGGAGGTGTCCGCTAATTTTTCTATGCTGACTGAGCCGATGAAAGGTAATGGCATGTCGGTTGTTCGAATAGACCACGGCAGATGGACTTGGAACGATTCACCCAGATAATCCGCATTCGATCGCAATCTGCGAAGGAACACTTCCTCTCCTAGTTCTAGCAGAGCGTCGCATTGCTTTTGTTCCATGGCAACTTGCTCGGCTACCTGCGATTGCGTTGCCGTTTGTGAGCACAACGAAAGTAGTGCGCAAGACAAAATGCCCAACGTGACAACCAGAACGATCGCGGCGGCTCCCTCGTGTATTGCTCGTCTGTGACAGCGTCGACGTGGACTCACTTGATCTCCTTCCGTTGGCATCCTAGCCTAGCGAGGATCTCAGCAGAATCGAATTGGTCCGAAGACTCTTTCGACGTTTCGCTCGACGCAACAATCAGGTCACCTTTTGGCATCGGCTTTCGTTGAAAGCGATATCGCATTGAGTGCTGCAACACCTCTTCGCTGAGCATCCGTCCATAGATGGTTCTCCGACGGATGAGTTGGGTGTCCGTCGAGGTGTACTCGATCGATTCGTTTGGATTGCTAATTAACACAAGTGACTGTCCGGACGGATCTATTGTGGAATCGGTAGCAAGATGCACGTCGCGACGAAATCGTTCCATCCAATACGAATCCATTCGAATGGCCATGGCCCTATCCATGGTGTGAGCATATTTGGTGAGAGCTCTGCCGGTTAATGTAGCAACCATGCCAATTATGGTTGTCATGAGCATTAGGACACCCACCATTTCAGCCAGCGTGAATCCACTCCGGGATGGGCTTGGAGTTTGGTTCATGCGGCGATGTTGACGTTTTTGATCCTCAATCATGGTTTCACTACCCAAAAGGTGAGTGGAGCACTCTCGCGGAC
>CAIXME010000645.1 GCA_903920425.1 uncultured Pirellula sp.
CCAAACCAGAAGCCAGCGAGACTCCAGTTGAACGCAACGAAGCAAGTACCGGTTCGCCAACAACCGAACCGCAAGAGACGGAACCGATTAAAGAGTAGCGAGTAGACGCAGTGCTCGCAGTAGAACCGGTATCCAAGCCGGTTCGCTCTTCTTTGGTACAAAGACATGCCTCCCTTGGTATCGAACGGAACGGGCAGACAGACCCATTCAGCTATATCAAGACGTGTTTAATCGTTAGCCAGGGATTTCGTTTCTGATGTAGAACGGGTCATCGATTGCGAGTTTCAATTCGATTGCGAGCATCACTGTATTGAGTGCGAGCCGGAGGGAAGGGGTTGCTCCGCGCAACGTTGTTGTTACCACCAAGCACAGGTTTGTATACAATCCAGCGTGGTAACAATCCCTTGCGTGGCCGCGAGCAATTTCTGCAGCGAAAGTTATGTCTCAGTCTAACCTCACGCACCTCTGGACTGCCGCTCGCTGGATGGCAGCAGCATTGATATGCAAGGTTTGCTTCAGTACCGTCGCAAATTACGTCGATTACTTTCCGCTCAATTTCGAGGCGGACTTTCTCATCGGTCGCCAACCGTTCTTTCACGGGCTCTATTCGGTTGCTTTCTACACGCACATCCTATCTGCTCCTGTCGTGCTTCTTGGCGGCCTGTTTCTGCTCAACAAGCAGTTTCGAAATCACAACCTCGCACTGCACCGAATCATCGGCCGCAATCATGTGGTGATGGTGTTGCTGCTGGTGACTCCAAGCGGCATAATCATGGCGCAGCACTCTTTGGCTGGCTGGACATCAGGTCTCGCGTTTGTTGTCTCAAGTCTGCTAACGGCGATATTCACACTGTTCGCGTGGCGCAGAGCGGTTCAACGAAAACTTGTCTCCCATGGTCAATGGATGTTGCGAAGTTACGTCTTGTTATGCTCGGCCGTAACATTGAGGCTGATCGGCGGTGCGTCTGTCCTCTTAGCAATCGATCCCATCTCGAGTTACCGATTCGCATCGTGGGCCAGTTGGGTGATTCCGCTCGTCACTCTTGAGTTGTTCTTTGTGTCTCGCAAATGGAATAGAAAGAGCAAATTGTTGAGCAGTAGTCCTCATTCAAGTGCATTGGCCGACCATGAATCGGCGGAGTTTCGCGTTCCCATAGCTCCCCAAATTCCGAAGGGAGACGATGGGTTTTCTTCGTCGTGAGCACTTCCCTCAGGTGCCGGATTCTTCAGGTTCCCGCAATCGATCGCATTTGGTATGTAGCGTACCGCACCATCGGCGAACAGGACATTAACGCCTGATCCATGGTAGCTCGTCGATGTGTAGTACCCCCAGTCGCTCTCACTCGCAGTCTCGCTACAACTTGCGGTGTTTGGTGGCAATATCGTGTTGAAGCCCGAATAGGCGATTGCTCCGTCTGCCCAACGCATGCCTCGCCAATGCTCTACATAGCTGGCGTGAGACTCAGTGTACTTGTCTCCAATCGCTGTCATCTGGCATGCGATGGGTGACGGTGAAAGCCCTGACATTTCTGTACGTACGCCGCCTTGGATTCGGATCTTGCCCGTGCCACGTTCCAGTGTATTGCTATTACTCGACGCGATTTCGGCGAGAAGCAGCGTGTGCGCCAAGCCATCAGTCGCGTCCTTCAATCGACGGCAATATCTCCCCTGAAACATGCCGCTATTCGCGTTGCTATGTCTGCCGCTCGTTGCGCCCTTTCCTGTGTCTCCATAACAGAAACCATAATTAACACGCCCACCTCCATAAGGGAACTGTTTTGCATTCCTGTCCATCTCGCCTGGATCAGAAGGGCAACGTGAATTGGATAACTCCGTTCTCCACGGTTGAAACCCTCCGTCATCCATGTTCCATGGAGCCATCGGCGACGGATACGTCTTTTTAGTTGCTGGATTGGTGTAGCGAAACTCTATTTCATTCGTAACGGTACTCGCCTCGATATATCTTGTCAGGGCAATAAAAGCAGACCATCTTCCAATCGCCGCTAATTTATTTGTCGGATCATAGTCTGCAATGTAGACCCCTTGAGTAGTTCCGCCGACTAATTGTGCAGGCCCACCCCAACCTGCGGGCAATCGCTTATTGCTCGATTCGTAATTCAAACAGGCTAAGCCAACTTCGCGTATGTTGTTGCTACAAGCCATTCGACGAGCTGCTTCGCGAGCCGAACGTGTTGCTGGAATGAACATCGCAACTGCGATCACAATCACTACGACCACGACCAGCCACTCAATCAAGGTGAAGGCTCTGGGAAGATTGCGTCTCATCGAAAGCCTCTACCTTGTTAAGGAGCCCCATTACGCGATTGAGGTTAGTCTGCTTCGGCAATGCCCACCTGGCGAAACGCCAGGTGGGCTTGAAGCAAGATGAATGGCCTCGTGCCACTCCGCAGGACTGCAGAGGCTCTTGAATGGTCAGCGAGGAAAGTTGCTATTTGACCAATTCGGGCAAGTACTTGACCGGCAGAGTTCCTTGCAGCAAAACTTCTTCGTGGTATTTGCCAAGGTTAAACTCAGAGCCTCGTTGTCGCTGAACGTTTTGACGCAAGCGATAAAAAGCTGTTCTGCCGACAAAGTAGGTTGAGAGCTGGCAAGAGCTTTGTTTGGCTCGTTGGATTTTTCCGGTGGCTTCACCTACTGTTTGGAATCCTCGATCGACGAGTAGCGAGAGTGCTTCTTCGTCTGTCATGGAGGTGCAATGCATGCGGTAATCGAGAATCGCGTTGAGTACCGCTCGCATATAGAATTTCAGCTGGTGCAATCGCAAGGCGAGATTGCCATCGCCGTATCCTTCGTCCAGCATCATTTGTTCTGTGTACACAGCCCAGCCTTCCGCGAAGACTCCGGACGACAGTACTTTTCTGACCAGCGAATCAACACGGTTTCCGTAATCCAATTGGACGTAGTGACCGGGATATGCCTCGTGGATGGTCAGGATTTGAAGCATGCTTGCGTTGTATTCTTGCATAAACGCTTCTTGACGCTCGGTTGGCCAGTCGGATGGGGGGGGCGAGATTGCGTAAAGGCTTTTTGCCTTTGCATCGAGAGGTGGAGCTTGATTCAAGTACGCTGCCGAAAATCCCCGCTGAAATTCGGGCATTTCAATAATGGTGCACTGATCTGGCGAGGGGAGCGTCAAGATCTTTTTGTCTTGAATGAACTTCTTGATCGCTTGGACAGTGTTCTGAGCATCGCTGACCAGAGCTTCCGCGGTTCCGTGTTGTTTGCCCAATTCGGAGAGGACAGCGCGAATGGTTTCGCGTCTACCCATCACATCATCGGGCGGAACGGTTTGGTCTTTAAAAACGGAGCTCCATAGTTGCTTCGCGACGTAGTACATTTCACGTTCCACGCGATCCGCTTCTGCTTCCGCAGTCGCGATCACTTCGGCGGCGGAGAGTCCAGCGTCTAACTCCATGGCCAGCTTTTCGCTGAATTTCTTTTCGCCTAATCGCCAGTCGCCATTGGAGCGAGGCAGTACCTCGTTTTGAAGGAAAGTTTTGTACTCTCGGAGCGCATCCGCAGCTTTGCGGCATGGTGCTGCGAGTGAACTGATTTGTGGAGATTCCTCGGCCAATGCGAAGATGTCCTTCTCGTAAAACGAGATAGCCCCCTCGGTACGTTTGATGGCGATTTCCGTCAGGACCTTCGGTGGAATCTTGATCGACGCTTTTGCGGCAGCGATGACTTCAGGGATGTGTGAAATACGACTGACGGCGTTTTCAACGTTGCGATGTCTTGGCAGTGTTGATTGCGTAAAGAGTCCGAAAACGCTGTCGGAGCAATACACCAAGTAGACTCGCGGATCATTTGCAAAATCATCTACGTTCTGTGCTTGCCATAGGCGGTAACGCAAATGACTTTCCCAAATTTCAACGTCGATTTGTGCAGCTCGCGAAAGTTTGGAACGATCGAATTTGGTCGCCAAGGAAGATAGAACTTGCCGGTCGTGATCCATATCGGCAGCCCTGGCTTTGGGAGACAAGTCATCCATGGCGCCATCGTAGTCACGATTTCCTTGCTGCGTTGCGAAGACTGGGTGCCTTTTGCACTCTTCGTTGAGCCATTCGCGAAACGCCGTTGCAACGGACTTGTCTGCATCTTGGGCCAGAGAAGGCCCCGCGACTAGTGCAAAGCAAAAGCAAAGGATAAATCGAACCAGGTGTTGCTTTGCGTTCCTGATTTTGGTTTGCGAACCAACTTTTAAAATCGACATAACTAGACTGATAACCTCGCGAGTTCGTGGTTCATGACAATGGACGTCGCATTCAACGAAGCGGCGGACCCATTATGCTCGCACAGGTGTTCTTTGCCTACAGGGTAAGAATCGCCTTTACTGGCATGAGCCAAATCATCGAGTGGCTCATGCCTAGAAAGAAGCCAATCAGTCTAGGCGATTGGCTTTACAAGGACCTTGCGTGGTCAGTTATGCGATTAGGCTACTTGTTTAAGGAAGCCTTCGAGCATTTTGGCGCGAACTGGATTTTGCAATTTCGCAACCGCTTTGGCTTCGATTTGACGAACGCGTTCGCGGGTCACTTTGAAAATGCGTCCGACTTCTTCGAGCGTGTACGAGTAGCCGTCGGTCAATCCGTATCGTAGGCGGATGATTTCTCGCTCGCGATAGGTGAGAGTTTTGAGAAGCGAGTCAATTCGATCTCGCAACACTCCGTTGCTTGCGTTCCGTACCGGATTGTCGCTCGATGGATCTTCGATAAACTCGCCGAACGCGTTGTCTTCCCCTTCGCCCACGGGGCGATCCAAACTGATGGGGCTGCGTCCGATATCCAGTACGCGGTGGACTTCTTCGATGGTGAGTTCAGCAACTTCCGCGATCTCAAACATGCTCGGTTCACGCTTGAGCTCTTGGGTCAGGTGCTTTTGGATGTTCCGAAGCTTGCTGAGAACATCGATCATGTGAACGGGAATACGAATCGTTCGTGCTTGGTCGGCGATCGCTCGCGTGATGGCTTGTCGGATCCACCACGTAGCGTAGGTGGAGAACTTGAATCCGCGTCGATATTCGTACTTGTCTACGGCTCGCATGAGACCTGTGTTCCCTTCTTGGATGAGGTCCAAGAAGCTTAGGCCGCGGTTGCGATATTTCTTTGCAATGGATACTACCAATCGGAGATTGCCGCTGGAAAGCTGTCGCTTGACCGCTTCGTATTCTTTGAAGTTCTTCTTGAAATCTTCGACACGGGTTCGGAGCGAGCGTGGGCTTTCTTGAGTCGTCATGATCAAGTGTCGCAATTCAGCGACGCAGCGATTCAGCTCTGCTTGTGCTCCACCGTTTTCTTGAAGATAAGCAATGCGGTTTTGGAGGTAGTCCATTCGCTGGGAGAACTGCTCGAGTTGCTTCATCAATGGGATCACTCGGCGAGATCGCAGTGACAATTCTTCTACCAGGACGAGATTCTTTAGCCGACGGCGTTGGTAGTGGCATCTCGCGTTGGATTTGCGTTCGTCGCTGGTGCTTTTACGAACGATTGCCTGGAAGTCGCGGCGGTTTTCATCGATCAGAGCATCGAGTGTTCGCAGGTTATGCGGCATCCGTGCACTGACTTGTTCTTTAGTCAATCGTTCGGTCAACGATACCTTGATCGTTCGATCGAAGGGTAGTATGCCTGCAGCTACTTTGCGCAGGACCTCAACGGTTTGTCGCAGTGCAAAATCGTTTCCGAGAACAGCTCGGCGGAACTTCCGTCTGGTGATTTCGATTTTCTTTGCGAGTGAGATTTCTTGTTCGCGGTTGAGCAAAGGGATCTCACACATTTGGCTCAAGTACAAACGGATGGGATCGTTAGTTAGTTTAGGCGTTTCCGAAGGAGTGGACGGCATTGCGTCATCGCCGTTGTAGACTTTGAGTTGGCTACGGAGTTCCGTATCTGCTTCGTCTACAATTCCGACTCCTGCGCGCTCAAGGGCGATGAGGAGATGGTCCAGCTTTTCAGCGGTGTTGGCTTCGTCTGGTAGATACTGGCTGACTTGTTCGTAGGTGAGGAAGCCTTGTTGGCGACCGATCAAAACCAATTGTTCCAGATCAATAGATTGCATTTCCACGAGATCAACTCCTTTTGACAGTGGTACTCTGTTGTCGCTGATAGATCATCCAATGATCCATCGCCTTGGGTCAACAACTTGAATAGTTTTTGCAGTCGAGACGAGCTCAACGTTTTCCAACAACCGTTTCGATGCTAAACAAGCACTCTGCGAGAGCGGTGCAAGTCTGGCACATCGCGGCACTGCGTACATCCTTTGGGGTATTACCGGCCTGGCATTTCCCGTCGGGAGGGAGTCTATTCCTGGGGGGGGAATAGACCATGGCGAACACGTGCTTGCTGTACGAAATCGTGCAGCAGGCTCAGTTCGGTCGCCTCATCGAACTGTTTCTTTTCCAGCGACTGGATTTGCTTGCGCCGTTGAGATTTGTCATCATGAACACTCAATCGATCGCATAGCGAATGAAGTCGTTCGTCAGCAGTCATAGTCGTCAGTGGTGACTTTCGAGCCGAGTGATCTTCTATACTGACCAAGACACTTTTTAAACTCGGATCTTCCATGGCTGTCATCAGACTTTCAAAGTCTAACGCATGTCCCTCAAGTTCCAAGTCCAAAAACATCTGAAATAATCCTTTCGCTGTCGCTGAGGTTAAGCTAGCAACTGGAAAGCGTTCGATGGCGACAGGAGCGAGTTCTGGATGGGTGACCATGATCTCAAATAGCTCGCATTCCATCGCGGTCAATTCAGCATACTTGTATAGTTTGATCTCTGGTGCAGACGAGTGTTTAAAGCCGGGTTGGTTTTCCGAGATGGATGTGTCGCTGGCATTACGATCGCCGCCTGTTTGGGCTGCTTGAGTGCGTCGAAACTCGTTGCGTTGTTGCTCTCGATCGGCAGATTGTTTTCTCAGCGAGTCCATGCGTAGTCGGATCTCGGATTGTTCGATGCCAAACTGGCGTGCTAATCGAGCAATCAATTGGTCTTGTCTCAATCGCATGGCTTCGTTGGCCAGTAGCGAGCCGTGCGAGACCTTTGACATCGTTTGCAGGATGCTTTCCAAGGCTGTATTGGCGCGGTGCGTGTCCAGCAGAGGGTCAAAGCCCTGGCAAACTTGCCTAAGTTTATGCTCGAGCGCATCGACGGACGCGTCTATTTGTTGCTGTAGTTTCTGGCCACTGTTTTGGAGCAAGTAGTCGCAGGGATCCAGATCGTCGGGCAACGTCAGGATTCGGAGGTCCATCTGGGCGGATACGAACAGCTCCAAGATTTCACTGGTGCGGCGTTGTCCTGCGGCATCACCATCGAGGAGGAGGACCACGGAATCGCAATAGCGTTTTAGAAGTTTGATATGGCTTTCGCCGAGGGCGGTACCGCAGCATGCGACAGCATTATGAATGCCGTGCTGCACCGCCATAATCACGTCGGTGTATCCTTCCATGACGACGGCTTGTCGCGTTTTCGAAATGGCATCGCGAGCGTGATCAAGGCCATAGAGTTGATGGCTTTTTTGATAGAGACGCGTCTCATTGCAGTTGATGTATTTTGCGGAGTCTTTGGAAGCTCCCGGCAAAACGCGGCCACCGACGGCGATGGGGCGCGATTGTGCGTCGTTGATCGGGAAAATGGCTCGTCCGCGGAAGCGATCATAACGAGATCCGCGATCGCCGCGTGCTGCTAGGCCGATGGCTTCGATGACATCAGGCTTCCACGCTTTTCGTTGGGCGCGATCCAGTAGCCATGACCAGCTGTCGGGGGCAAAGCCAAGCTGGAATTTTCGGATGCTCTCTTCTGATATTCCGCGTTCGGTAAGGTACGATTTGGCGGCGCTTCCTTCTGGTGTAAACAGGCACTGATGGAATTCTCCAACGGCCCATTTCATCGCATCAAACATTCCTTTTTTGTCGTCGGAGGAGTATTTGCCTGCACGATTTTTAGGTTCGTCCAGTTGGATGCCTGCGCGTTCTGCCAGCATCCTGAGGGCTTCGGGAAACGAGACGCCTTCCTTTTTCATCACGAAGCTAAAGACATCGCCTCCGATATCGCACACCCAGCATTTCCAGCTTTGTCGATCGGGGTTAACGTTGAGGCTCGGGCGTCGGTCGTCGTGGAATGGGCACACCGCCACGAAGTTTCGACCTTGACGTCGCAATTCCATGTAGGTACTCATCAGATCGACGATGTTGATCGCCGACCGAACTCGATCTTTGACTTCGTTGTCGATCGCGAAGGACACAATTTCTCCTAGCGAAATCTTGCGTGACGCCGGACCAGATGATCAAACGGATTAGAATTAGCCAATCGTAAGATTAGAAAACCCAATTCGACCTGTTCTGATTGGAGCAACAGCAGGTATCGCGTGTCTCTTCTAAGGGCTGGAGCGGGAATCCAGTGGATGCGTTGCGAGCAAATTTGGGTCATGGTCGCAAGAGCATTTGAGCCGTCCGTGACTCGGGCAAAGAGTATGCGATGCTCGCGGCTGTCGCGTCAACATCAGTTTTTTCGAATAATTGGGTTTCCCCTCCTCACTTAAGCGAAATCATAGTACTCTTTTGAGCGGCGTTAGCCATCCTTAAGTTGGCGAATCTAAATTGTTACCTCTCTTTTCATTTTCAAAATTCCAGTCATGTTCGAGCATCTTCCTGTTGCCCCCCCCGATTCGATTTTAGGTCTTAGCGATGCGTTTGCGAAAGATCCACGAGCGAGCAAGATCAATTTGACCGTTGGGGTTTACAAAGACGAGCAAGGGCGGACGCCTATTTTGGCAACGGTCAAAAAGGCCGAGGAGATTCTCTTGCGAACGGAGACCAGCAAGGGATACATGCCGATCGAGGGGCACCCTGAGTATCTGAAGGCGGTCGTCGGGCTGCTTTTCGGTGGCAGTATCGATCATGGACGGGTCGCGGCAGCTCAGACACCTGGTGGAACGGGAGCTTTGCGGGTTGGCGCGGATACCGTTTCTCGCCATTTTCCCAACACCCGGATTTGGCTTAGTAATCCGACGTGGGCCAACCACGGGTCGATCTTCCAAGCGGCTGGACTTGAGACGAACGTCTACCCGTATTTGACAGCGGACAAAACCTCTTTGGACTTTCCCGCGATGATGAGCGAGTTAAAGTCCCAAGGTCGCCGAGGTGACTTGGTCTGCCTGCACGCATGTTGTCATAACCCTACAGGGATCGATCCCACCGCAGAGCAGTGGAAAGAGATTAGTGAGTTGCTGGCTGAGAAGCAGATGATTCCTTTTGTCGACTTTGCTTACCAAGGGTTTGGCGACGGTCTTGAGGAGGATGCAAAGCCTCTGCATTCATTGCTCGAGAAGAATCAAGAAGCAATCGTTTGCAGCTCGTTCTCGAAGAACTTTGGATTGTATTCCGAGCGTGTTGGCACGGTAGCCTTGGTCAGCAAAGAGGCTTCGTTTACAGAAGCCGCGTTGAGTCAAGTTCGGCAAGCGATTCGTTGCAACTACAGCAATCCACCCCGCCATGGTGCGTCGACCGTCGCGACCGTACTCACCGACACGACGCTTCGAAACGAATGGATTGCCGAAGTAAACGCAATGCGCTCCCGCATTTCACTCATGCGGGCGCAGTTTATATCAGGGATGGCGTCGACAGGAGTGGATCGGGATTTTTCGTTCCTGAGCCGACAAAAAGGAATGTTTTCGTATAGCGGATTGAATACCATGCAGGCCGACTGGCTAAAGAAAGAGCGCGGAATTTACATTGTGGGAACCGGGCGCATCAACGTCGCCGGCATGGCTAGTTCCACGATGCCCGAACTTTGCCAGGCGATTGCGGACTGCTTAAGAGCGACGAGTTAGTTATTTCCCTTTTTAGCAAGGTGCCAATGTGACGATTTCAAGATCTTGTGGTTTGGCTTTTGGCGGAAGTTTTGTCTCTCTCCCGACTCCACGCAAAGCCCAAGCCTTGGTTCGTTTTAGTCTTTTTTTGTTGTTGATAGTCGGCAGTGTATCGCGGGTCTCATCCCAAGAGCGGTCGGCAAAGCTCCGGCTCGACTCGCGTGACAGTGTCAAACAGGAGGATCCGCCCTTTCGAGGGCTCGATGCTAGCTTGTATATGCTGACGTCAGCGGAATACAAAGCGTGCTGCCTTCAAGCTTTCCGATGGGCAGGCATCATGGCGAAAGAAAAATTGAGCACCAGACAAGACCAATCCAAGCCAGCAGCAGTCGTGATCGACTTGGACGAGACGATCTTGGACAACGGATGGTTCCAGAGCAATCAAATTCGTGAAGTTGCCGCGTTTGATGCGCAGCGTTGGGAGCGATGGGAAAGAACTGGGGCAGATAAAGTCCGACTCATCCCGGGTGCTAAAAAATTCATCGATCAGCTTCGCGAGTTGAAAATCGAGCCGATTTACATCACCAACCGAAACGACAAAGCCCGAGAGCAAACCAAAAGCGTTCTCGAGAGATTCGAGATCGCTGTTCCCGATGAACAATTGCTATGCGCCGATGAAAAAACCGGTAGCGACAAGACTTCGCGTCGCGAGATCGCAGCGGCTAAGTTTGATATCCTTATTTTTGTTGGCGATAACCTAAGAGATTTCGACGAGCGATTTAAATACGATCGGGCGGTTGTCGGGGACAAACGTTCGAAAACCGTCGAAGAGTTGCAGGACAAGTTTGGCGTCGAATGGATCATTCTTCCCAACCCGTCGTACGGTGAATGGAACAAACGATTTAGCAATTCCAAGGCTGACGTAGAGCTCCTCTACAAATAATCAAACACCTTTAGAAATGTCCTTTCCCTATGCCGAGCACCATTCCCGGATTTCGTTTGAATCAGCAATGGGCTCACTTGATGCCTCGGTACTTGTGCCCGATCGAGCCCAAGCGATGCGGACATTACTTTACCGATGTATTGATTATCGGAGGGGGATTAGCGGGGTTGAGGGCGGCACACGAGGTGGATCCGTCCTTGCGAACGATGATCCTGACCAAGGACAAATTGGAAGAGTCCAATAGCAGCTACGCGCAAGGTGGCATTGCCAGCGTTTGGGATCCTGAAGACAGATTCGATAATCATGTTCAGGATACGCTGCTCGCGGGAGGAGATCTATGCGAACCGTCCGTTGTCGACATGGTCGTTCGCGAGGCGCCCGATCGTGTTGCAGAGCTTATCCAGTGGGGAACGCGATTCGATCAAAATCAAGGTCAACTGGTTCTCGGGCGTGAGGGTGGACACTCGCATCAGCGGATCATTCATGCGCTCGGTGATGCAACCGGCAAAGAGATCATGCGGGCCATGATTGCGCATACCCGTCAGAGAGCGCATACGGAAATCTGCGAAGAGACGTTCACGATCGATTTGTTGACACACGAAGGGCGATGCCGGGGTGCCGTGGCATCGCTTCGAGGTGGCAAACCATTTTTGATTTGGGCGAAAGAAACAATCCTGTGTACCGGAGGCTGTGGACAAGTCTTTCGGGAATCCACAAACCCACGGGTTGCGACAGGAGATGGTCACGCGCTTGCGTTTCGTGCAGGGGCAGTAATGCGGGATATGGAGTTCATGCAGTTTCATCCGACTGTCCTCTATATTGCGGGCAGTTCGAGAACCCTCATTACCGAAGCGGTTCGTGGCGATGGGGCTTATTTGGTCGATTCTATGGGCCACCGGTTCATGGGTGACTACGACCAGAGACTGGAATTGGCGCCACGAGATGTGGTTAGCAAAGCCATTGTTAGTCAGATGGAGAAAACACAATCGCCTTGCGTTTATCTCACCATGAAACATTTAGATGCGAATCATGTTCGCGCGCGATTCCCTGGAATAGCCAAAGTGTGCGCCGGCTTTGGGCTCGACATTGCAATCGATTCTATTCCTGTTCGACCAGGTGCTCACTACATGATCGGGGGGTGTACGGTCGACGCAGGATCCAGGACATCGTTGCCTGGATTGTGGGCTGCCGGTGAGGTCACAAGTAGCGGATTGCACGGAGCCAATCGTCTCGCCTCAAATAGTCTGTTGGAGGGGCTCGTGTACGGCGCAATTGCCGGAAGAAACGCTTCCGAGGCGGCATTCCGCGATTCCGAAACGGAATTGAGGGTCCTACCCGTTAAGAATTTGCCCAAGGGAGAGCCTGGCCAGCCCATCGATTTGACCGATATTCGAAATGCCGTTCGGGCCTTAATGTGG
The DNA here is from genome assembly GCA_903920425.1 of uncultured Pirellula sp. Taxonomy (GTDB): domain Bacteria; phylum Planctomycetota; class Planctomycetia; order Pirellulales; family Pirellulaceae; genus JBKCUI01. Next base: position 12,183 of record CAIXME010000645.1, read on the forward strand.
CGAAATGTCGGTGTCCAACGTCGTGAGGATCGGCTTACCGAAGCGGTGCACGCCCTTCAGCAGTATTGCAGTTATGTTCTCGCTCAAGATCTTTCGGGCGTGGATGGTTGGGAATTGCAAAACATCTTGACCGTGAGTTTGCAGATGTCCGCGTCCGCACTCGCCAGAACGGAATCCCGAGGGGTTCATTTCCGTACGGATTTTCCATCCACCAATAACCTCGATTGGCAAAAGCACCTCGAAATCTGCAGAAGCTAGTCTGCAAATGTGGTCCACCCCACCTTCTGGCCAGAGTTGTAACAGCGTGAGAGCTTTTGGGGCACTTTAAGCCGCAAACGCTCTAAAACGAGGGATCTATAGCCAACTTTGATGCCTTGGGAGTGTTGAGAATTCCCAAAAAAAAGAGACATAAGGTCACAAATGCCTTGATTTAACTGCCAATTCTGACTCTCATCTTTTTCGGCAACTCTATTATTATCGTTTTTTTCGGAGTTACCCGAATTTCCGTCGCAATTGGTAAATGGAGCAAGTAACAATGTCCCGGTCCCGATCCAGATCCAAGTTCCGCAGAAACCCAGTAAGCCGTTTCGAACGTCTTGAATTGAGATGTTTGATGGCGAGCGATTTTCTATGGAATAACCCGTACTGGGACGCGGCAGGAATATTAGATAACAACGGTTCGCCGAAGATTCCGACAGCATACTATCAGTCTGAAAGCAAACAGATTGACCTTGAGAATTCAAGCAATCGATTCGTTATAGGAAAGAGCGATATCACTCCGCAATTGCCCAGCGGAATTGAATTTGTCAGGAATATCACAGCCAACGTCGCGGTTTATGAATCACAAGAACCTTTGACCCCTGCTTTGATCGCTAGTATTGGGGAATTGCCTGGGGTTGCTTACACCGCACCGGTTTACATTAATCAGCTGACTCAATCGGAAGCTGTATTATTGAATGAAGTTCTGGTGGCGCTGAAACCAGGTGAAACGGCCGAGAACTACTTCGGCAGGTCAAATCAATTTGCGAGCTATCGTCCTTTGGATGGTACCCCGGATCAGTTCGTCGCCACCGTGAAGAGTGGATATGGTCGAGCTGCGTTGGAAACTGCTAACCAGTCGTCTGTCGATCCTGCTGTGAAATGGGTAACGCCTAACTTTTATCAGAATTGGCAAAAGCAATTTTCACCCAATGATCCACGTCTTGCAAACCAATGGACGTTCAATAATTTCGGACAGGGTGGCGGTTTAGTAGATGCGGACTCGGACGTGGATTTGGCTTGGGACATCATTCCCGGTGGATCGTCTGGGATGGTGATTGGAATCGTGGATGACGGCGTAGAGTCGTCACATGCTGACTTGGATGTTTGGACCAATCCTGGTGAAACGAATTTTGACGGTATCGACAACGACGGCAATGGTTGGGTGGACGATATCCATGGTTGGAACTTTGTTTTCAATACCAATCAATCGGAACCTGTTGGTAACGATATGCACGGCACATCCGTTGCGGGTGTCGCGGCGGCCAAGGGCGATAATGCCGTCGGAGTAGCTGGTGTTGCTTACCATTCGCAAGTCATGTCGCTCAAAATTTTCGACAACGGATTCGTTGCGAGTGACGCGGACATCGCAGGCGCGTTGTACTATGCGGCAGGCCGTACGCGTGATGGTTTAGGTACGTGGAAATCCGCAGACTTGGTCAATAACTCATGGGGTGGTGGCGGATCGAGTGCGGCCATCAATGCCGCCTTGGCATGGGGAACCACGCAAGGTCGCGAAGGGGCGGGTGCTGCCTATTTCTTTGCGACAGGAAATGATTTTGCCACAACGATCAGTGAACCTGCAGTTCAGTCGTTGAGCATCCCCGGTGTCATTGCCGTTGGTGCAACGAACAATCAAGGTACACGTTCCGACTACAGCAACTACGGAGCGGGCTTGGATTTTGTAACACCTAGTAATGATACGCGCCCTGGGTACCTTGCGGTGGACACGACCGACCGAGTTGGTGCATCTGGCTATGCAGCGGGCGATTACACCGGAACGGGCATAACCGGATTTGGTGGAACGTCGTCAGCATCGCCGTTGGCAACCGGTATCGGAGCGTTGGTTTTGGCCCAAGCTCAAGCCAAGGGAATTAACCTATCGCCAACCGAACTTCGTTCGTTGCTTCGAAATGCCACGGACCTGATCGGTGGAGCATCGTATGATGTGCTCTCGTCAACCAACGTCGAGTTTGGATATGGACGATTGAATGCGTTGACTGCCGTTAGTGGTGTAGACAAGCCGGAGTTGTCGATCGTAACCGCGACCACGGAATTAGACACATTCAGCACGGTTGGCTTTACACCTGCAGCACCCGGGCTTTTCAGTGAAACCACGTTGCGTATTCGCAACCAAGGAACACGTCCGCTAGATCTGAATTCGGTGTCTGTTACTGGCCCGTTCAGCGTTCAGTCCCTCGGTGCCAACGTCTTGAACATCGGTGAATCGACAACATTGACTTTGCGGTTTACACCTCCGGCAGCCGGTTCTTTTTTTGGAACCGCGAGAGTCAACACCAATGATGCTGACGAAAGCGCGTTTGAGTTTACCCTCTTCGGGACGGCAGCAGCCACATCCATTGCTGGAACGGTATTTGAAGATTACGACGGGGATGGAGCCTTTGAATCCTTTGAGCGATATCTGTCCGAGCCAAATACGTACGCTTATTTAGATACCAACGATGATGGTTTCTGGAATGTTGGCGAGACACGAGTCAACATTGCCAATGGCGGCTTCGCTTTTGAAGGCTTAGGTGCAGGCACTTATATCGTTCGAACCGAAGTGCCCAACTGGACACGAACCTTCCCAGACAAGAATCGTTACTTGGTAACGCTCAGTTCCGGAACCGATTCCAAGACTGGATTTGATTTTGGATACTCGAAAAACAATCGCCTCTATTCCTATGTGTATGAGGAGATCAATAGAAACGGGATCATCGATCCTAACGAACCGCCTCTAGAAGGCTTTACGGTTTCTGGAGTCCATGATTACGCAGTTTCCAATTCTGTTTCTGTACCGATTCCAAGCCGCGGAACGATCTCGTCGACCATCAATGTGCCTCTTCCAGGAACTGTTGTCCGAGTCGATGTCCTAGTGAACATCGACCATACCTGGGATAGCGATCTAACGCTGACGCTGACCGCCCCAGATGGGACGACGATCCTTTTGGCTCAAGCGGTGGGCGGCAGTGGCGACAATTTCACCAACACGAAATTTAGCGATCTGGCAGCAACCAGTATCAATTCAGGAACGGTGCCGTTCACGGGAACGTTCCGACCGCAGCAAGCTCTTTCGCAGTTGAATGGCATGCCCATTCAAGGCAACTGGACATTGACGGTAAATGACTCCAAGGATTTCGATTCGGGACTCCTTCGCAATTGGTCGCTTGAATTCCGTCGGCGCTTTTTTGGTGTCTCCGACGTTAACGGTTGGGCGTTGGTAGACGTGCCTGGCGGGACACACACAGTGGGTATTGAGCTTCAGCCAGACTGGCTCTATTCCAATCCGTTGAGTGGCAACTATGTTGTTTCTGCGATTAGCTTGCCGATATACAACAGACCATTTGGGATTTTTTACGATAACGTATCTCCGACTGATTTGATTCTTTCCAACAATACGGTGGATGAGAATCTACCGGTGGATACGTTGGTCGGAGACTTTACATCCATCGATCCGAACCGCACCGGCAACGTCTTTACCTATACTCTGGTGCCAGGTGTTCGCCCCAACGACAACGTTCAGTTCCGCTTGGTAGGGAACCAACTGCTCACCTCCGCGGTATTCAATCACGAAGCCAAGGATACCTACTTGATTCGAGTGCGTACCACCGATGCGCTCGGCGAATTCTATGAAGAGGAATTCAATATCTTCATCAACAATTTGCAGGACCCAAGTGCAGAGATCTCGGGCGTTGTTTTCGAAGACTATAACGGCAATGGCGTTTTCGAATCCTTTGAACGTCCCGTCAGCGATGCGAGTGCATTTGCGTATATCGACGATAATGATAACGGTATATGGGAAGTTACCGAACGGCGCGTTTCGTTGACCAATGGCTCGTTTGTATTGGCAGGATTGGCGCAGGGTAGTTTCGTGGTTCGCTCCGAAGCACCAGGCTGGACCGCGACGTCGCCTATCAAAAACCGTCACTTCGTCGTTTTGCCATCGGACAGTTCCATCGTCACCGGCATTGAGTTCGGCCGATCCAAGAATGACCGCTACTATTCCTTTGTCTACGAGGAGATCGATCAAGACAATACGCTCGATCCAGGTGAGCCAGCGTTGCCAGGTTTCACCGTTTCCGGCGTTCACACGATCACCGCTTCGGCTACTCCGAGCATGAGGATCCCAGCCACCGGTTCATTAGGTACGGTTTCGTCGACGATTGATGTCGCGACAACAGGCATGATCATGGGCTTGGAAGTCGTAGTCGACATTACCCATACTTGGGATGATGACTTGACTCTAACGCTAACTGGTCCCGGTGGTCAGATCATTGTGTTGGCGCAGGCGGTCGGCGGAAACGCTGATAATTTCACCAATACTCGTTTCAGTGACTCGGCCGTTACGCCGATTGCGAGTGGTACAGCTCCTTTCACAGGGACATTCAGGCCTGTCGATGCGCTGTCCGTCTTCAACGGAACGGATTTGCAGGGAACGTGGACTCTC
>CAIXME010000646.1 GCA_903920425.1 uncultured Pirellula sp.
AGCTTGCGATACAACAATCTGGCGACGACGGAGCAGCAGCCAACGCCGAATGAGACTGGATAGCAACAGCAATCCGACCAAAGTCATGAACGTCGTATGCAAAAGCATAGCCAAGCGAATGGCGGTATAGTGATACCCCATTAAGCTCATGGACATCAGTGCAAGCGGACCGCATGCGAGCGTTGCGTACCAGATGTATTTCAATCGATCGATCCAGCCCCCTGCGTTGCGGCTTAAGAAATCGCTGAATACGCCCTTCCTCGGGTGCAGCAATACCAACAAGTAAATAAAACACAATGACATCAAGACGCTATACGTAAGCCGTCCAAGCGAGTTTTCCCATTTGGCTTCGCCGAATTGCGATACCACACCGACGATCGTGACGGCAGGAATCGCTAGATCGATAAACCATCGGAGATTCTTGCGAAGCAACTGAGTGGAACAATTGGGCCATTGGAAATGGGTTTCGGCCAATCCTCCGTCGCGGCTGATCTGCCGAATCAGTTCCAACGGAAAAAAGTATCTCGCACTGACCAGGAGCCCCATGGCCACCGCCTCGACAAAGGCATTTCCGTCAGAGGTGCTCTGCAATCGCCAGCCGATTACCAAATGCAGGATGGCCAACGGCGAACTCAATAGGATGCATGCAACAAGCACCTTGGCCGTAGGAACAAACGTGGTGCAGTTTGGCTTAGTGGCGAGTTTACCTTGAATGCCAATCTGCTTCTTAAATCGCTTTAGATTGAATAGCAAAAGAACGTAACAGCATCCCCCGACGAGATAGCCCCACGGATGCATCAGCAAATCACGGTATAAGTTCACGGGGAGTTTTCGCCAGCTTTGCAAGTCGAACAACCATTGAAAGGCTGGCCACAACTGCTTAAAGTCGCTCTTGCTGATCGGTTCACTCGACCGAATCCAAAGCACATGCTCGTCGATAAAGGCTCTGTATTGTTTGACTTGATCAATCGTCTTTTGGTTGGTCTCCGCTAGATTGATCAGGTTCTCAAAGTAGTTGCTCGCGTCGAGTCGAAACTCATCTACGATTTTCTGTTCCAACGCGTGCAAAATGCGTTGCTGTTCATTGAACGATACGTTCGAGAATTGCTCCAACGCACTATTGGAAAGTACAAAGGCATTGGTGGACGCATCATCCGATACCGAAGTAGATGCCTTCCAGTCATCGAGCTCGAGGATCAGCGTCTGCGTTGCCAGCACTCGAGTTTGGTAGTCATAAAGCTTTTGCCCCAACCGTCCGGTGTCAGGCAATTCATTGCGTTGCTTACGCAGCATCAAACCAACCCAGCTGTTGAAATTGGAAACGTGCCGGGCGTTATCTGGCGAGATACGGGCTGTCATGATCTTGTAGCGATCGTTCCACAGCTTGAGCTCGCTTTGTGCGGAGTCAACCTCCATGCGCATTGCGGCGTTCTGCTTTGCCAATTGCAACCATTCGTCGGAGCGTTTTTGTAGCACCGCCGCGCGTGCCTTCATTTCGGGCGATGCATTCGCGACCAGATCCTCGACCATTTGCTTTTGTCCGGCGATCTGGTTTTCACGACGCTTGCCCAGCTCTTCCTTGATCTCCTTGAGCTTTGCCTGCTGGAATTTTTCCTCAGCGAGCAAAACTTCTTTCCGTACTGGGAGCAATTCCAGTTCCGCGTCGTAGGTGCGTTGTTCTTGTTCCAGTCTACGAACACGGTCGTTGAGTGCCAGCAGTTTTGCTCGCAGTAGCAAGGTGTGCGACTCGCGTACACGAGGGTCTAATGCTTCCACTGGGGGCAACGCTAACTCTTCGTTTAACTTTGCGATGGTCGTTTTGTCGTTCGCAATCAATTGCGGGATTTCTTTCCTGCGCGCATCGCGAGAGACGATGGCGGCTTCGACACGGGTCCGTCCGTCGGTAGCCGCTTGCGCTAACCCTTGAACCTCAAGCTGATACGATTGCAATGTCTCGATGCGTGTGGATTCCAGTGAACCATCAAAGTACACCCGCTGCGGTTGCGGATTCTCTTTCCTGCGTTTAGCCTCCGCTGTTGCCGATGGTGCGGCTTCGTAGGCAACCATAAACTCCTTGATTACTTTTTCCGTTTCCGCGCGGCTTTTGAGTTCTGCAAGGATCGCTTCATAGTCTGTGATCAACGCTTGCTTGAGGGTGGCATCGATATCTGTCGCCGCTTGCAATTGCTGGATGTACGTGGTCACTGCTTCTGGAGTAATGCTCGACGCATCACTCACGGGTTGCTTTCGTGAGCTGTCCGGCAAAGGTGCTGTGGGCGGTGCAGCCGACGGGAGTTGCTGAGCGAGCGGTGCTGCCGCAGCGTTCCCTTGTGGAGAGGCATTCTGTGGGGGAGTTATCGGCTGCTGCGCCAAGCGAACAGGTGGTTGGATCGCATTGGGGAATGCTCCAGTTCCGACCGGAATATTAGCGGCGTTTGCCACGCCTGGCTGTCCGTTTTGATATGCAGGCGCAGACGGCATTGCCATCGCTGGCGGAGCGTTGTTTGGGACGGCCGATGGCAATAGCGGCGTATTAGGCAACGACAATGAACTGTTAGCTGGGGCAGGCGCACCGGCCCCTCCCGTTCGAGCCGAGCTAGGCAGCAATTGATTGGGAGGATTCAGATTGATCTGAGACAGGACGGGTGACGAGAACAATTGGAACAACGCATTCGCGGCGGCAATTACCACCAGCGCATGCCGGTTCCTCAAGAGCCATAGCTGTTCGTTTGTGTTACCCTGTGCGCGTTCCATAGACGGGTAAATAGATCATTTCGCCATCGCTTTCAACCCCGCGATACTGATCTTTGCAAGCATTTCGCTGCATCACGAGGCGGCTTGTCGAGACGGAAATCAAATTGAAGCATTTCAAGCCGTACTCGGAAATGGCGCAGATCTCTACAATAAGGTCCTTAATGAATGAGTCCCGCGAGGACTTCATTTTGCTCGGCCCTACGATTCGATCTTTGCCCCACCCGCGACAAACATTTTTTTGGAGTAACTGCTTAATGACCAACGAGGTTCGTATCGAACAGCTGCGTGAAACGGCGCTGCAACTCAAGATAGGTGACTACACTCGTCACGTATTTCTGTGCGTCGGTGAGGCATGTTGCTCGAAAGAACAAGGTGATGAGGCATGGAAGGCATTAAAAGATGGGCTTAAAGCTCGCAATCTTTCGCTTTCGTCAGGCCCATCCGCTTGCTACAGAACCAAAGCGGGTTGTTTACGAGTCTGTATGGGAGGGCCGATCCTCGTGGTTTATCCAGAAGGAAACTGGTACGGTGGAATGACGGCCGACCGAATCCCGCAGTTCATCGAGCAACAGATTGTTCAGGGCGTTGCTATCGAGGAATGGATCTTTGCAAAGAATCCCATTGGGTAATCGCTCGGCTTTGGACCCATGGAGCGGCGCGGGCAACGCTGTCTCAGTATTCAGGTACCCGCAGATCTGCATCCAGACTCCGATGGCTACTGGCCGCTGCCCTTGGTTTGCTTTCCCACACAGTACAGCTTGGAATAGGACCGCAAAAACAACTGTCCTTGTGAAACAGCTGGTGTCGCATTGAAAACACTGTCGTCAGATGCGAATTTATTTTGCTGCAAAACATTGAGCGAAG
>CAIXME010000647.1 GCA_903920425.1 uncultured Pirellula sp.
CTTCTTAGTAATTCCGCGTGAACTCAAAGTACTGAAGTACCATTCCCGAACTGCTTCCCGTGAGACGAACGAATTCACATCGTCCCGATTGTTTGGGTCGTCAATGATGATTATGTCAGGGTGAAGACCTGTTGCCGTTCCTCCAATGGGTACGGCTCTTCTCGATCCTCCTCCGGTAAGCTTGAACAACGCTTTCGAATCGTCATCGGGTGATACGACCACCGCTGGAAACCGTTGTCGGTACCAATCGGAGCGAAGAAGCTCTCTGCATTTGACGCTCGCCTCCGTTACCAGGCCTGCGTTGTATGCGTAAAACAAGAACTCAATCGACTGGTCCCTAGTCCAAACCCACGCGGGAAACAGAACTGAGATAACCGTCGTCTTGAAGATCCCAGGTGGGATATTGGCGAGCAGCCTAGTAATTTCCCCACACTCAACACCCTCTAGATGACAAACCAGGACATCAATGTGCCGGCACTCTGCATACTTGTAACCAGTCACTTGCTCCCAGGCCCCAGCCACGAACTTGGCAAACGACCCACTTAGCAGCTTGGAATCTACTGCGAGTTCAAAATCTGCGGAGTGGTTTGAGATGATCTCCGGGACTGTCGTCATTCCTTTTGATCCCGAATGACCCTCTGGATTTCCATCAACTGTTCTTCCGGGATAACGGCCACAATCGCATCCATCATACGACGAGAGTCTGTTTGCTCCTCTTGCTCTAGCTTAAGAGTCTTTGGTGCCGGTGACATCAAGAACGAACAAATCCACGACCGGGCTGCATGGTTCCCGTCCTTTGCTTGTCGGATCGCTTTCTTGAAGATCTCAGTTGCATCCTCTTTGCTCAGAGCGGACCGAAGCAGTTCGGTATAATCCGTTCTTTTGGGGCGTCCGGGCCCGGCAGGTCCACCGGCGACAAACCGCCCTTTCGCGTTTCGACTTGCTACCATAATGGTCTCCCCGTTTGTTACCCTTTCGATCATGGCCAAAACGGGTGGGAGACTTCAACTAAGCAAAGCGTATGCAAGCTTCGCTCAATCTGAATTACAAATAAAGAGTAGTTGTGGCTTCTTGTTTATTGTCTCATTGGGCGTCGTAGGACATCGCATCGCCCAAAATCTTTGCCACTTTGGAGAATAATCGAATTTGTGAGTAATTCTTGCAGGTCACAGTTCCATCCAATTGCAATCGCTTCCATCGCTGCGCCCCAAAGGCTGTACCAATATCGTACCCAGTGTGGGTTGTCAGAGCGCTTTCGAGGGTCAAGACATTCTCCCAACGGTCGTCCTCGTTGTGCTCGTCCAGACAAGACAAACAAAACATGCTCGTTACCCTTCGTTGGCTCTAGAAGAGGATTCCTTCCAAGCGTGGATATCGCTCCACTGAACACCATTTTGTGATCAGACAAGTGGACTTCGTCCCAATCTCGCACGAGTTTCGAAATATCTGTCATTGAAAGTATGGCTTCTCCATGGATCGCGATTGGAAGATCGCAAAGTTCGCCGTCCAACGCTCGAACATGAAGTGCCAACTCAGCCTTCATAAGGTCACTTAGATTTTGATCCTTCGAAATCAGTTTCGCTTGACCTAATGCCCAACGAGCTGCACACGAATGTTTCTTTAGAAACAAGGCTTCACTGTTTTTTCGATCTGCTGTAACCGGGGTAGCTAAGCATATTCCGGGAAATGAGGAGGTACCGCTTCGAAACCCACCACATGACATAACACCATTAAATGCCGAATCGCTTCGCATTGACAGATATGGGTCAGAAATACATGCACGACCTACGGTTTCGTTTTCCGAGATGATATGAGAGATCCGATCTATCGAGCTTCGGTGCAACGCGTCCGATGAAGTCGGAACCAAATCGGAGCGATTAAGGCAAATACGTTTGAAAATGTCCTCATTCGAAATCGAGAGCCAGTCATTTGCCAGAATTGCTTTTTGCTTCCCTTGATCTTTAGTTGTCGCAAACAAGTTAACATCAAGGGTAGGGCACATCCATTCTAGAAGATCCCGCAATTGCCATTCGCTACGGACAGACGGTGGTTTCTTATCAAGAAAAACATGGTCTGCTAAATCTAGTTTTGGCTTCAAAATCGAATCTTCGATTTGTTTCGTAATTTTGACAATTAC
>CAIXME010000648.1 GCA_903920425.1 uncultured Pirellula sp.
ACACAGAGGTTCCAGTGATTTGTCTTTTTTTGAGATCGAACCTCTTCTCCGCGTCTCCGCGTCTCCGCGTGATCCATCGAATCCGATCGAGATGATGCCAACCCGACGCTCGCGACGATTTGCAATACAAAAGCTTATTTGAAATGAGACGTCAATTCGCGGAATCGGGTGAGCGCTCGTTGGTAGCGCTTCTTAGCTGCTTCGAAAGTGATTTCAAGAAATTGTGCCGCTTCCTCAATCGACATCTGGTCCACATGGCGCATCTCTATTATCTCGCGATCGTTGCACGATAACTGATTCATGGCGAGACGGACTCGTTCGAGCAATTCGATCCGATTAAACGCGGAGCCCACTGATTGCATCGACTGAGCAATGCGGTTGACCAGCAAGTCGCTGCAATCTTGATCGTAGTTTTGCTCACGATCTGGTGATCGTTTTGTGCGAAAATGATGACGATGTACTTCCGCAATCAGATGCTTGCTGACCAATCGCAACCAGGTAACCGGGTCCATTTTCGGTTCCTGTATGTAGGCCTCAAGTCCGCGGCTGGCACGCACAAAAGTCTCTTGGACGATGTCGGATGCGTCTACACGAGCGTGGAGTCTACGGTCCAATCTCATTTCTACCATTTTGCGAAGATGCGGACGGACTCGCATGAACAGGGCGGTCAGTTCGTCCATCCCTCGGCTTTGCAATCGTTTGGTTATTGCCGAGAGTTCTGGATTCAAATTGTCGGTGTTCAACGTACAGGTATTCATAGACGATCGTTTGGATTTCTGGCACGCATCATGTTTGCCGTCAACACAGGGCTTTCGGTCCATAGATTTGCTTGATGCCAAGCAATGCGTTCCGCTCCAATGCACCCATGGGATTGCGAATCACGTTCGACATGACATCGAAGACCTGCATCGCGCTCACGTGTTGCTAAGGTCGCAGATTGTCATTTGCCGGCTAAGCAAACCGCTTGCTGCTGTGTTGATTCGAGGGGGAATAGTTCCGCTCCGAAGCATGGACCTATCCTAATAGGCTGCTCGGCGTATTCATCTGGTACGGGCGCGAAAACGTTTCAATCCAGCTGGTGCAGAGCAGGTGTAACGAATGTAACACCTGTAGCGAAACTTGGTCCTCGGGTTATCGCAGCTGGTCTCTTTACCCTGTCAGGCTTGTTTTTTGCCTAGACTATGCGATCGCATAAAAATTCGCGGTAAACCGAATGGTCCAAGGATCTTGGCTGCCGTCATGACGCCCGCCATCATGGCTCCATTCACTCCTGGCGTCCCAACGTCGCTACCCGTTAAGTAGAGATTCGGCAGGGATGTCTTTATCCTCCATTGATCGCGAAATAGTCGATTCTTGTCGCATGCTTGCCCGTAAATCCCTCCTCCCACGTGTCCTGTAAAGCTCTTGACCGTAAGTGGGGTCGATAGCTCTTGGTAATCAACGATCGCCCTCAAGCCAGGCATTCGCTTTTCAACGTAATCGAGCATGTCTTCTCCAATCGCAGCCTTTTCCTTTTCGTACTCGTCTCCTCGCTGCTTCCACTTTGTCTCCGCATAGGGACTCCAAATCTGTTCATCGCTGAAGTTGATGATTTGAGCGGTGTGAGACTCCTGGCCCGGATTGCGCAGAGAGCCAAACGACAGGAACAGTCCGTCGATTCGCTTGCTTTGTCCATCCAAATGTCGAGCCTGTGTGTCGTGGTCCAGTCTTGAGTAGATCCAGTAGTTCCGATCGTCAAAGCCATGATTGCGAGGATCATCCTTGAGTCCAAGAAACAGGATGTTGGCCGATGTTCCCGGCTTGAGACGCTCTGCTTTTTCGCGTTCTCGTTGACAGTATTCTTGAGGAACGAGTTTTCCAAAAGTCGTTACGGCGCCCGCATTGGAGATGATGATGGGGGCATGGAATTGAATCTCTTTGCCCTTGTTGATCACGGTAACTCCGCATGCTTTTCCATTGTGAACCAAGATCTCCTTAACAGCATGGTTCACCAGACATTTTCCGCCATGATCCTCGATCGCTTTGGTTGCGTGGATAGCAATCTCTTTGGCTCCGCCGACGGGATAGAATCCACCTTGCAAGAAGTCTGCGGAAACGGTCGCGTGGAATCCGAATGCGCTTTCCGATGGTGGCGAGCCGAAATCGGGCCATTGCGCCGGAAGAATCGCTCGCAGGAGTGGATCTTCAAAACGTTGAAGATACTCGTTCGTGGTCATCGACGGAAGATTCTTGCCAAAATACATCAATATGGAAGCGAGCGTTGGACTGAACTGCTTGGATACAAACCATCTGGCCATCCAGCTTTGAGCCCGGCGCAAATCCTTGAAGTATTGTTTGATTCGCGAGGCTTCGTTTGGGAATCGCTCGACGAGGTCTGTTTGAAATCGGCTTTCTCCATCATGAACATCGAATGTGCCGTTTGGAAAAACAAAACGCTCGTACGGCGAATTCATCTTGTTCCACTGGACCCCTTGTCGTGTTACCAAGTCCATGATCCCTCGAGTCATGGACTCTGGCTGCATGTCACCAATGTAATGGACGCCGACGTCCCATTCATAACTCTTGCGACGAAAGGAATGCGTAAATCCTCCGAGCTTGAAATGCCGCTCCACAACAAGTACTCGCTTGCCAGCGAGCTGCGCAAGAATACTGGCGGTGGTTAGCCCCCCCATACCGGATCCAACTACGATGACGTCATAGGAATTGGTGTTCATGCTTACTTCTTACCGAGAGGCGTTCGAGTTACAGGGGGCTTTCGCCAAAGTGTGACTTTGTCACCCAGCAGTTCGCTTTGGATGAGTCCTTGCACTTGCAAATGATTGAGAAACCCCACTGCTTCCGCAATCAG
>CAIXME010000649.1 GCA_903920425.1 uncultured Pirellula sp.
CGGTTTCAGACCATTCCGTGGGCTGCCATGATGTTCTTGTTGCAAGCCAGCAAGATGTCGAGCGGATACACCAAGCTTCGGCAATGGCTGATCTTGGCGATGCGGACACTTGCTATCGCTAGCCTAATCTTTTTTACCTCGCGTCCACTCGCGAGTGGCCTTATTGGCCTTCTGGGAAACAAAAGCGGAGAGGTTGCAGTTGTTTTGATCGATCGTTCTCCCAGTATGCGGCAAGTGCTGCCGGGGTCTGGATTGACCAAACTGGAATCGGCCATGTTGCAGCTGTCTAGCACCATCGAGACTCTCGGCGTTCAACGCGTCGTCGTCTTTGATACAGCAACAGAAAAGCCGCTGGAGTACGAAACCCCTTCTGCGATGACCAGCGATCCGGCATTGGTCTCCAATGACGTGACCTGCGACATGCCGGGCCTGCTCGAACGAGCGTTGACTTACATTAAGAATAACCGTTTTGGGAACACCAACATTTGGGTTTGTTCCGATTTGCGTGAGAGCGATTGGAAATCTCGCGACGGGCGATGGGCAGCATCGCGCGAGGGATTCCTGTCATTGCCCCAAGAGGTACGATTCAATCTGCTCGATCTTGGGACGGTATCCAAAGACAATTTGTCTATCCGAATCGTTTCTGCAAAGCGTGTTCAAGGTACTTCGTCACCGGAGCTTGCCCTGAGTTTCCGACTCGAGCGCTTTGTGAATGGGGAAGGCACTGCATCGGCTCCAGCGACTCCATTGCAGGTTCCCGTGGAGATCGAGGTTGCAGGTGCTCGGTCTGTTTTGAACGTAGATATTCAAGCCGATTCAGCGGAGGTAAACGATTTTCGCATCGCTCTATCGTCCGACAGTAAAGACGCGGATGCCGACAAGGGTTGGGGGGTGGTGAGAATTCCAGCCGACGCCAACAGCGCGGACAACACAAGCTACTTTGTTTTTGAGAAGCCGCCGACCAGAAACACCGTAATTGTTACCGACAACCCTCGCGTGATCGAAGCCATCGAACTCTGTACCAATATTGCTCCCGACCAATCGATTCAGTGTGCGACGGAAACGGTTTCCTCGTCGCAATTGGATTCGGTCGATTGGAACCAAACATCTCTGTTGGTTTGGCATGAGCAGTTGCCCAAAGACAAGTCGTTGGAGATTCTCACCCAATTTGTTTCTCAAGGTGGGCAGATTCTATTCTTCCCACCAGAGAACCCGAGCGACACTCAAGCTCTAGGGTTGCAGTGGATTGGCTGGGAGACGTTGCAGGCTGGTCCAACAGCAGACTCAAACAGTGCCGTGGATGACGACCAATCAAAAGTGTTATCAAAGGTACAGCAATGGCGAAACGATTCGGAACTGCTGGGCAACACGCTCAACGGTGCTCCTTTGCCGGTCGGCCAAATTGGGATCAAACGCATATGTCGCGTTCAAGGGGATGGGACCGTTTTGGCTGCAATCCAAGATGATGTGCCGCTGCTCTTGCGAATCGAGACCGCCGACTCCAATCAAAGTGGAATCTATGTATGCACGACGACACCTTCGCTACGAGACTCGACGCTAGCGCTAGATGGGGTCGTCATGTACATCGCGATCCAGCGAGTGCTCGCAGCTGGCTCCGCTCGGATCGGGACAACCAAATCCGCATCTGTTGGATTGCTCGACCCGGCTATGTTTGAGCAATCCAATCAGCAGTCAGGGGACTCGAATATCCTCTCGAACCAGTACGCTCAACACTCCGGCGTGTACCGCAACAATGATTTGCTGATTGCGCAAAACAGATCCACCGATGAAGATAGCGGTAGGACTGTTTCTGGAGAAAACCTCACCCAACTCTTTGGTAGTCTCAAGTGGTCACGCATCGAAGTCGGCGCATCGGCAAAAAGTTTAGTTCAGGAAATTTGGAGATGGTTTGTTATCGCGATGCTCGTTTCGTTGGTCATCGAAGCCGCCCTGTGCATTCCTAAACGCAAGCCTGCAACCGCAGTGCGACGATAGGCTGCCGCCCCAAATAGTGCAGCGAGTCATTGGGGGCAGTGTTGGGGGTAGCCCCCCCCTTCCAACCAATAGGAACCGATTTGTCGGAGCATAGGTCGACTCAATCAAAATGCACAACAGCTTCGCAAGAGTGGGTAGATATATGAAGACCAATCATCCTCCTTGGTCTCAGAGAAGTGTACGAGAAGCCACACCCTATCGGCACCTTCGATGAAGCGTTCAACGAACGCATCAAGGCTTCACAGCCCAAAACTAGACTTGCGTGATCACAGCTCCGGCGTGCGCAATACATGCAGTGAGTGGCACCTCCCGAAGGGCCCTCTTTATGCAAGTGTTTTGCTTGAGTGTTTGGTTTGATTTGACCACAGATTGCACGGATGATCCCCGATAGTGCCGCCCCGGGCGAAGGGCCGTTGGTGTACCGACTTTAGTCGGCCGCCCTGCATGTTGGTGTACTGACTTCAGTCGGCC
>CAIXME010000650.1 GCA_903920425.1 uncultured Pirellula sp.
CGGTACACCAGCTTATGGGGCCGACTAAAGTCGGTACACCAGCTTATGGGGCCGACTAAAGTCGGTACACCAGCTTATGGGGCCGACTAAAGTCGGTACACCAGCTTATGGGGCCGACTAAAGTCGGTACAACAGCGTTGGGAGCATTTTGCGGAGTACCAAGCGACGAAATCGATTTTGTTCGTACAATGCTGGCATATGAACTCAACACCCAGTCCAGACATTGATCGCGATTCGCTCGCTGCGGAATACTTTGATCGACTCCAGTACACGCCTTACCCGGTACAGGAGGAAGCGCTTTACGCATGGTTTTCATGCGAACAAGGAGTCCTCGTTTGCGCGCCTACGGGTACAGGGAAAACGCTGATAGCTGAGGCGGCAATCTACGAAGCGTTGAGGACAGGCAAACAGTGCTATTACACAACTCCATTGATCGCATTGACCGACCAAAAGCTGTCCGAAATCCAAGAGGCAGCAGTTCGTTGGGGCTATCCCGCCTCTAGCATCGGGTTGGTCACTGGCAATCGCAGGGTGAATCCGGATGCTCCAGTCTTGGTTGTTGTGGCCGAGATTTTGCTCAACCGGTTGATGCAGGATCCGGAATCCTTTGATCAAGTGGCGTCGGTGGTGATGGACGAGTTCCACTCCTTTAACGATCCCGAGCGAGGGATCGTGTGGGAACTCAGCCTCGGAATGTTGCCGCGTCATACTCGCATCATGCTATTGTCGGCGACGATAGGAAACAGTGTTGAGTTCTGCAGTTGGTTGATGCGCGCTCACGGTAGGAATTTGGAGCTCGTCCAAGGCACCGATCGCAAGGTTCCATTGCAGTTCGAGTGGGTGGATGATGCCTATCTCGATGAGCATTTGGAACGTATCGCCGAAGGGGACGAAGCCAAGCGGAGAACACCTGGACTAGTGTTCTGTTTTAATCGCGACCAGTGCTGGCAAGTTGCCGAACTCCTCAAGGGCAAAAAACTGATCGATAAAGAGCGTCAAGCGTTCTTGACCAAGCGGATCGAATCGTTTGACTTCTCGCAAGGAGCCGGTCCCAAGCTAAAGCAGATATTGATTCGCGGCGTAGGAGTGCACCATGCAGGATTAATGCCCAAATACCGCCGGATCGTTGAGCAATTGTTTCAAGAGAAATTATTGAGCGTTACGGTGTGTACCGAAACGCTTTCGGCTGGCATCAATTTGCCGGCGCGAAGTGTCATATTGCCGAGCATGGTCAAAGGTCCCTTCGGGAAGAAAAAGATAGTCGAGCCCAGTACGGCCCAGCAGATCTTCGGTCGAGCTGGACGACCTCAATACGATTCGCAGGGCTTCGTTTATGTTTTGGCTCACGAGGATGATGTCAAGTATTTGCGTTGGCGCAAACAGTACGACATGATTCCCGAAGATACCAAAGATCCCAATCTTCTTCGCGCCAAGAAGCAGCTCAAGAAGAAGATGCCCACCAAACGAGCTGGTGAAACGTATTGGACCAAGGAGCAGTTCGAAAAGCTTCGCCTCGCGCCCGCCGCCAAGTTGGCGAGCAGAGGGATCCTCCCTTGGCGTCTGCTTGCGCACGTTTTGCTAAATGACTCGCAAGTGCAACCACTTCGGGATCTCGTTGGTCGCAGACTGTTACCTGCGGCCGAGATTGCTCAAGGTCAACGCGAGCTAAATCAGATGCTAGTAACGTTATGGACTGCTGGTTATTTGAACCTCTATCCCAAGCCAACGCCGGCCGCATTGCCTGATCCCAAGGAACAATTAGAAAAGAACAAGGCAAAAGAACCAGAGCGAAAGCCGTGGATTGCCTACAACGCACCTGCAGGCAGTGGAAACGCCTCCGGCGACGCAGATGGAGTAGCCGATGACGAAGACGATGAAGCAACGACGGCTGCAGAGATGGCCTTGCTCATCGCCAACGAGGAGGCGGGCCGCGGTTACAACTTAGACGACTACAAGCCCGAGAGAGCCGAGCCAACCGATCGGATGGAGTTGGTCGCCCAGTTGCGGAGCATCAATCCGATCTACGGGTTGTTCATGATCAATCTGTTGCAATATGCCAACGAAGCAGAGCGGATCCAAGCATTGGAAAGTGTTTTAGAACTCCCTGCGAATATCTCCAAATTGGTTCAGGTTCCGCCATTGGACCAAATGCCGTTCGGGCCATTGGCGACAGAGATCCTGCATCCAAAACTTTTGGAACTCGGACTAGCTGGATCGGAGGAGCTCACTGGGCAATGGCAGGACGATGAAGAGGAAGAGCCTAGTGTGGAGAAGCTTGCGGCGGATGCAGGTGGGACTTCGCGTAAGAAATGGGATGACGACCGATTCAAGCCACCGCCGCCACGTCCCATTTCACTCGCTGAAAAAATGAGACGCCTATTCAACTACGACTTCCCTAAAGTACACGATGTTTATACCCGTGGCGTTTGGGTGGTAGGGGAGTTGTTGGAATTCAATTGCGAGTTTAACAAGTACATCACCGCACGCGGCTTTCAAAAGCAAGAGGGGATGCTGTTCCGGCACGTTCTGCGTTTCATTTTGCTGGCTGAAGAGATCAGCCAGATTGCGCCGGAAAACACGACGCCTGAAACATGGGAGAATCCGTTGGACGCCCTGGTAGAGCGTTTGATTGAATGCTGTCGGCAAGTGGACCCTGAGAGCACCGACGAGATACTTCAAGACGATCGGGTAGTAGCTGCTCGATTGCGTTCGGATTCAAGAAAGTAGTCCAGGTTCGCAAGTCCCGAAGCGGCAGCGCTATCGAGGGCTAGTGTGACGTTGGGATGCAGTTGTAACGCGCTGGCTGGGACAGACGAAGTGATGGGGCCTTCTACGCAATTGCGAATCGCGGTCGCTTTGCTTTCACCGGTAGCCAACAACAGGATCGATTGGCTTTCGAGAATCGTCGCGATCCCCATGGTCAAAGCCATGCGCGGCACCTCGTCTGGACTTGCAAAGTACCTTGCGTTATCGGCTCGCGTTTTGCGAGTTAAGGTTTTGACGCGTGTTCGCGAACCAAGCGATGATCCTATTTCATTGAAGCCGATATGGGCATCCGTGCCGATGCCGAGAATCTGCAAGTCAATTCCACCTGCCAATTCGATGTTCATTTCAAAGTCATGAGCACTCTCATCTAGATCAACATTCCATGTTTCAGGAACGTGTGTGCGTTCTAGATCGATATCGATATGCTTGAAAAGATTTTCAAGCATGTAGTAATGGTAGCTTTGTGGGCTGTCCGGTGGTAAACCTACATACTCGTCCAGGTTGAAGGTATCGACCTCTCGAAACGAGACACCGCCGCGCTGATGGCGGGCGATCAATTCGCGGTATAGTCCCAAAGGTGTTCCGCCTGTGGCGAGCCCCAGGACAACTTCTATTTTCTCTCGAGCACGTTCCTTCACAAGCTCGCAAACCATATCCGCTGCAAACTGAGTCACAAGGTCCGGGGTGTCTAAAACAACAATTCGCAACTTGATGTCGCCTGTGGAAAGAGAGGGAGGGAAACGGAATGGGGGCAATGAGATTGCGGTACTGGCAGGGTGGGAAATCACGGGCACTGATCACTGTGGCCAACCGACAGTGCTGCGTGGCTCACAGTATGCGCCCAGCCGGTGTGGAGCAACTGAGGATTTGTAATGGTCCCAAGTTGCTCCTATTTGCAGGCTCCAACTAACGGTCTACAAAAAGATAGCAGCGTTGGCTACTTGTTCTTTAGCTCGCTGAGCATCTTGACAAAACCTTCTTTGAGGTCGGTGATGATCTCGCTCGGTCCTGTTGCTTTGATGAAGACTTTCTCACCACCCTTGAGTTCGAGGATAGCTCCAAGCATCTTGTAGTTTTCCATCTTTTTGGTTTGGCCACCAGGAGCGAAAGGGCCACCCATCGATTCCTTGAACGTTCCGGTGATTTCAACGATGTTCACTGTGGTTTGATCGACGTCTTTCTTTTCGATCTTGGCATCTTCTTTCTTGGCTCCTTCGAATTGGCCAATCCAGCGATCGATGTTGCTCTCGGTGCTGCCACCGGCGGACATGATCGTAATACGTGCCGACTTTTCACCTTCGGCAGGAGCGCGGAATTCGTGCTGGATCATGTTGCTTTTGGGGGGCATGTTTTTCCACGCAGCAGGCTTGGAAACGATGATTTTCCCCTCGGCCAATTCCAGCGTTTCTACTTTCGCAGGTTCGCCTTTTTTGTCCGATTTTTCTTGTGCCAATGCAGGTAAAGTCAAGACGCACACAAACGCAAAGCAAAGCAGGTTTCGCCAGGTCATTTTAAAATCTCCGGTTCGAGTTACATAGTTGGTTCATGGCAAACGCCGTTGAGTTGAGTGCCCGTAAACGATGGGAAAACATGGCAACCCTCGGTATCGTGTGCCTATCGTCACGTTACACTATACGATTGGTCGAATCCTGACCAGTATCGTCAACTCAAATCCTGCTCGTTTTCATGAGCGTGCACCAAGGGCAAACAACGAATCGTATGCAAAAAGATTACCGACCACAAACAATTGATTCGGCACTTTTGGATGACCTTTCGCAACTAGTTCGATTAGCGATCCGCGAAGATTTGGACAGAACCGCTGACCTGACGACGTTGGCCTTGGTACCGCAAGGTGGCATGGGTTCGGCGATCATTCAGTCGAGGGTTGCCGGTGTTGCTGCTGGGATTGATTTGATCGAAGCGATCTTGCAGGAATTGGACGCCAAGATCACGTGGACGCAGCACATTGGCGATGGTGAAGTGTTCGAATCCAAGCAAGCTTTGGCAACCTTGTCCGGCGAGACTCGCGACCTGCTCACTTGCGAGCGAACGATTCTCAATTTCCTCGGTCGGTTGTGCGGCATCGCGACGTTGACAAGCCGCTATGTTGCCAAAGTTGCCGGAACCAAGGCGCGTGTTTACGATACGCGAAAAACAACTCCAGGATGGCGACGGCTTGAAAAGTATGCGGTACGGTGCGGAGGAGGTCGCAATCATCGACTCGGTTTGTACGATGGAATCCTGATCAAAGACAATCACCTAGCATGCAGGGCAGCCAAGGATGGAGAACTGCTTGACCCTGGCACCGCCGTCCAAACAGCAAGAACCTTTTTGGCTAGCGGTGCTTTTCGATTTGAACATGTACCCATGATCGAAATTGAGATCGATCGCGTTAGCCAACTTGAGTCTGCATTAAGTGCTTCGCCAGACATCGTACTGCTCGACAATATGTCTAGTGAACTGCTGAAGCAGTGCGTGGAGCTGCGAGATAAAAAAGCACCCATGGTAGAATTGGAAGCATCTGGCGGAGTAAACCTCGATACGATCCACAATATTGCCTTGAGTGGTGTCGATCGAATTAGTGTTGGTGCACTTACGCACTCGGCCATCAACTTGGACTTAGGACTTGATTGGATAGTATAGCCATGAAGAAACATCGATTTGATCCCAAGACGTTCCTGGTTCAAGAAGGGGACAAGGTCAACCTGAAGGGGATCTCAACCAAAGCAGGTGACGAGCTTTCGAAGAAACAGGATGGTATTGAAGCGCTCAAGGACGATACGCTCGCGCTGCAAGAGGCTCAGAATCGATTGTTCGCCGCAGGGCAACGATCCTTGCTGGTCATACTCCAAGGGATGGATGCAGCTGGCAAGGATGGGACGGTTCGGCATGTGATGAATGGAGTCAATCCGCAAGGTTGTCGCATATACAGCTTTAGAGCCCCCAACACAGAAGAGGTGCAGCACCATTTTCTATGGAGGCCTATGCGGTTCTTGCCTCCGCGCGGAATGATCTCCATCTTCAATAGATCGTACTACGAAGAAGTCGTCGTGGTTCGTGTTCATCCGGAGTTCTTAAAACCACAGAATCTCCCGCCATACAAGAGCCTCGGCGACTTGTGGAAACAACGCTACGAAGAGATCCGTGTGTTTGAGCAAACGTTGGTGAAAAGTGGGACGAGCGTGCTTAAGTTTTTCTTGAACATCTCTCGCGATGAACAAAAAG
>CAIXME010000651.1 GCA_903920425.1 uncultured Pirellula sp.
AAAGCGTCGCAGAAGAAGTATGACGCAGCGTTCCCGGTATACCAACAATTGTATACGTCGCTAAAGAAGAGCTTCTCGGATATCGGTAGCCTGTAACGGTCCGCCATTCCGAAAGCCCCCCATCACAAGCCGCACAGTCCCGGCTTGTTGGTGGCAGCAGCGTTCAGCGCATAACAACATCAAGCACCGAACCATGCAAAGCAGATAGATCTCGCTTCGCATGGTGAACGGGTCTCGGGCTTCATCTTTGCCCATCTCTTCAATGCTTCCACTCTCTCAAATGGCTTGAGCAACAACAGACTACGTGCCAACAGCCACACGATTCAAGCCTACCCACAGCTCACATACGAGGCCGAAGGGCTGTAAGCTTCGTGACTGCTTGAAAGCCACAACTGGCCCTGTAACAGATGGGCCCTGTAACAGATGGGCCATGACTGAGAGGCTACCAGACCATCGCCTCACCCATCCTTTCTCCCCATGGTCTGGGCCCGAAGCGGTGCCATGAGGCAGATCCCCAAGATTCAGTAATGACGAGAACGGGAGAACGGCCAAGTGGCATTGGATGAGTTGGCGATGTTAACAATTGGGCCAGTAGCGTTCTAGAAAACATTTTCCCCAATCTCTTGACGCTGGTTTTTTCCACCGCTACTATAAAACCAAATCTAACAAACCAAATCACGAGGAGGAGCAAATGGCACGGCCGGCAGCCAAAGAATTGACAGAGCGAGAGCTTGAGGTGATGCATGTTTTTTGGGAGCAAGGAGAACTGACAGCCGCTGACGTACGAGAGAAGCTTTCGTCGCTTGGACGAGATCTGGCGTACACGACGGTTGCGACTCTTGTCCGGATCTTGCTGGAGAAAGGATTCTTGTTGCAGACCAACGATCTGCGTCCGTTTCGCTTCCAGCCAGCGCGACCGTTTGAGGACGTTTCCAAGAGCATGGTTAGCGACATGGTCGAGCGCCTGTTTGGTGGCTCCCGTGAGCAACTGCTGCTTCGCATGTTCGAAGGCGGCAAAATGACACGCAAAGAGCGACAAGCGCTCGAGAACATATTAAAGGACAGCAAACCATGAGTGCATTTAATTTGACCTTGCTCTGGTGTGCATTGCAGGCGACCGCGATTGCACTGATCACCTCGCTGCTTTGTTTGCGACCTTGGCGACTGGGTGGCGCGTCGACTCCATTCGTTGGTTTATGTGCCATTGTCGTGTTGACGATCGCGGCGTTTGTCCCGCTGCCTATGTGGCTTACGCCGGAATCGGTGCTGGATCTCGCCTTCGATCGTAGCAATGAGCTTAGCATGAATGCCAACGGATCGTTGGATTCCAGCGAAGGCTCAGACCGGGCCGAGCCAATAGACACCGTCCCGACGCCGAAAGTTCCAAAAGCCAACGCCAATGATCCCTTTGAGTTTGGGACAGCTTGGCTTCAGGAGTTCCGCAGAGCTTCGGCAGTCGAAGAGAATGTTAACCAGGTTTCCCGCACACCCAATTATCTCGCATGCTTTCTCTTTGCTGGAGTGGCATTCGGGTTAGCCCGGCTGTTGATTGGCTGGATAGCAACTCGACTGTTGCTTCGCCAGAGCGAGACGGTATCGGAGCCGCAGTTGGACGAACTGATGGTTAGCTTATGTGCTGAATTCTCCATACGAACTCCGGTGCGTGTTTTTGTTAGCAACAAGCTTACGACTGCAGCAACTTTAGGGGCAATCAAGCCTGTCATTCTGTTGCCCAAGCATTGGCGATCTTGGAGCCCTGACGAGATTCGGGCTGTATTAGCTCATGAATTAGCCCACGTGAGGCATCGAGACTTTGCGGCTCAGCTGTTGTCTCAGATCGGTGTGGTTCTTCACTTTTACAATCCACTAGTGCATTGGCTTTCGACCCAATTGCGATTGGAGCAGGAAATTGCAGCTGACTTTGCAGCGGCTCGTGTCGCTGGCGGGAGTCAGTTGTATGTCAAACTTTTGGCCAAATTGGCGTTAGACCATGAAAATCAGACAGTGGGTTGGCCAGCCCGAGCTTTTCTTCCGACCGGACAAACTTTATTGAGGAGACTGGAAATGTTGAAGCGTTCGAAAATGATTCGAAGTGGAAATGGCCCATGGGGGCGATGGATATCCTGGTCGCTAATTGGATTAGGTGCTATCGTCTTGATTGGAATCAGGCCTGGAAGCAAGATCGCTGTGGCACAAAGCGAAACGGTGAAAAGTAGTGCAACCGCCACTGCAACACCATACAATCTGAACTACCTCTCCAAAGACAGCGGCATACTCGTGATGGCTCGTCCATCAGAGTTACTCAAGGAGCCACGCGTATCAAGCGTTTTAGACAGTGCCTTGCAACTAGGTAACCTGTTGCCCGTCTTCTCATCGCTGGGAATTGAACCTAAAGACATCGATGAAGTGGTGGCGGGTGCGAATTCTTCGGACGACGGCAGTACGAGCAACTTACAAGGCTTGAATTCGCTTTACCTTCGCACGTCCAAACCGCTCGTCCATATTCAGAAACTCGTCGGCGAGAACACAGCAAGGAAGGCTGGTGAGCCGAGAATTTTCGATCTTCCTGGATCCATGTGTGCTTGGCTGAAGGATGACACCACATTGATCGTTAACAGTCGTTACAACATTGATCGATTTGTTCAAGGGGGAACCGTCGGAAATAGACTGTTAGAATCTTCGGTATGGAAGCAAGTACAAAATCAACCCATTCTTGTATTGGTTGACGGAGCAGTAACTCGTACGTTCCTGAAAGAGATACGAAAATTTCCTAACACGGTCGGCATGAGCATCTTGTCCATGACGGCTCCTATTATGGACGAGACCGACTTTTTTGCTTTGTCCGTATCGATGGGCGAGCAATTGAAAATAGAAGCACTATCGCAGTGCGGTGACGCCAGCGGCGCAAAAGTGGTTAAGGAAAATGTCTTGGCATCGATTGTGTTTCTCAAGAATGGATTGAGAGAGTTGCGTCTAGCGTTCGCTGCACAAGGTATTTCATCGAGACAAAAGATCGCCAATGATTCCAGCGAGACGGTCATTCAGCCAAAACAGATAGCCGAAGAGATGATGTCGTTAGGCTCCAACTTGTTGGATTCCTCAAATGTACAAGTCGATGGAGCGGTGACGAAGTGGGCAGTTCAGCTAGACGCGTCTGCCATTCGTCTTGATTTGATAACCCAAGGTGCGACGGCAGCGCGTGTCGCGGCCCAGCGAACGCAGAGCGTCAACAACCTCAAGCAAATTGGCCTCGCTTTTCATAACTACCATAGCGCTTACACCAAATTCCCTAACTCGCAAAATTCCAAGGGCAAGTTTCCATGCAGCTGGCGGGTTGCCATCCTGCCATTTATTGAGCAAGCGGAGCTTTACCAGGAATACAATTTTGACGAACCGTGGGATAGCCCAAGCAATATGAAGTTACTGCCAAAGATGCCAAGCATATATCGACATCCCGATGCACCCGCTGGCTCGACCGCAACCAATTATGTCGTTGTCTCAGGCCCCGAAATGATATTCGGCAATACGACCGAACCCAAACTGCAAACCATTACCGATGGCACTTCTAACACTATCCTCGCCGTCGAAGCGGAATCCTCGATCCCGTGGACCAAGCCAGAAGACTTCGCTTATGAGACCAAGGGGCCGCTGCCCAAGTTCGGCGGATTTTCCAAGGAAGGTTACAATGTAGTTTTCGGAGATGGATCGGTTCACTTCTTCTCGAAAAGCTTAGACGAGAAGTTACTGCGTAACAGGCTGACCCCGCGGGGTGGAGAGCTTGATACTGGGCTCTAGCACGCAGAGTTGGGCTTGAAAAATTGGTAACGAGACGCTGGTTCGCGAAACCGAATTGGCGTCTCACGACAGCTTGGCTCGGCAAGATCTCTACAGAGCCAAGCGTTCAATCTCACACCGCATCGCTTCACGTGCAGAGAGTATTTCATGCACAGCCCATTGAAGATTATCGATGGGCAAAAGGTATCGTGGGCCTGTCCATTGTGTACGGGCAATGTTGGGTGAAGTGCTACTTGATGCCAGCCCCATCCAGCGAACCCAGGGCGAGCTAAAGTCTTCCCAAAGCACGGTGTCCGGATCGGGCGATCGTACTGCAGCAATCGTCAACGCGACAAAGGTTTGGTTGCGTTCAATCTGTCCATCTTCGATCCAGTCGATCGATTCTTTACGTGGATCTCCAATGCCCCATTGGATCGTTGTTGAGGGGGCTTCAGTTGTGTCGAATGCATCTCGTAACTGTGCAAGATGCCCTTTCGATTCTGCAAGAACGCGTATGATGGCCTTTTCATTCTGGCATGAATGCAGATGCTCTGCGAGTTGCGATATCGTCCAGCCGGTTATGGGCTCAACCCAATTCGGAGCGACATCGAGAGCTGGCTTGATGACGAAGGTGCGCATGCACATACGAGGATGAGGCACTTTCAGATGGGGCGTCCAGACTCGCGAATCTCCATAGAGCAGCAGATCGATATCGATACGTCGCGCTTCCCACCGCAATTGTCGTTGCCTTCCGAGGGTGGTCTCAATCTTTTTGATCGATTCCCAACCATCCCAGACAGACAAGTCCGTTTCGATTGCGGCCACGGCGTTTAGAAAATCGCCTTGCCCAGAAGGCCCTCCGACGGGCGGAGTTCGATAGATATTACTGACACG
>CAIXME010000652.1 GCA_903920425.1 uncultured Pirellula sp.
GCAGACAAGTATTTGTACGAGTGTCCCGATATCTTTGCGTTGCCGGTCGATGGCGACAAAAACAACATGCGATGGGTGCTCAACGCAGCCAACAGCGAGTATGCGATTGGGAGTTTTGATGGCAAGTCGTTTCGTGCGGAATCGAGCCGCATTCCAGATGTGCGAGGTCGGGGGTTTTATGCCGCTCAAACGTTTAGCGATGTACCGGATGGTCGTCGTATTCAAATCGGTTGGATGCAGGCACCTTCACCCGGAATGTCGTTCAATCAACTGCAGTCGATACCGAGTGAATTGACATTGAGAACCACGCCTGACGGAGTGCGAATCCATCGAAAACCGGTACGCGAGTTGGAAGCTTCGCGCAAATCAAAAAACCAAGCCGACAACATTGCTCAATTTACGGGTGAATTGATCGAACTGCGGGCTGAATTTGTGCCGGACGCAACCAACATCATCGAGTTCGAATTGCGTGGGGCAAAGATCTCTTATGACGCGAGCAAGCAAGAGTTGCAAGTCAACGACGTGCGCGTTGCGGCGCCGCTCAAAGACGGCAAGCAGGATCTCATCGTTTACGTCGATAAAACGATGTTGGAAGTTTTTGCATGCGACGGATTGATTTACGCACCGTTGCCATGGATACCCAAAGCAAGTGACGTATCCATCAAGATAACCAACAAGCGCGGCGGCTCGAAAATGGACTCGCTTGAGATTTACGAGCTGGAAACAAGTTGGCCTAAGTAGCCGTAATGCCGCAGCATTCGAGCCATGCATCCGTCCCGCAAATGGTGCGGGACGGATAGGGCGTTGGCCATCGTTCTAGATGGTATCTGATCGCTTTTCGGTGGAGCGTGGCCCTAAGTTTCCGTAGCGGTGGTAGTCAAACGAGATACTTTGTTCGACAACATACCACAGTAGCTCAATTCTACCGGCGGCGGATACGGGTCGGTCTGCTACGAACACTTGATGGCTGTTGGCTGTACGTCGGATCGATTCCGGGACGCGTGTCGGGTCGGCATATCGCAGCCGAGACACTTGTCCACGTTCGATACCTAGACGCAGTTGTTCGTCGCTTTCTTCCAGAAACTCAATTCGCCCGGCCCAATCTGCGGTGAGTGTTTCCATGGCTGCGATGGTGGCTTCGTGGACACCGTCTGGGAAGCTGAGTGTCGCGCGGCAATTGGCTGCGATAGCCGCTGCGCATCGAGCAGCGATGTCCCAAGGCTTGTCGTCCGCATGGACGCGGATGCGCAGTGGCGAGGCCGGCAGGTACCGCCGATGGTTGTCTTGACCGATTAAGTTGTAATGATCGTGTTCGATCAAGATTTCTTCGGTGGCAAATTGATCGTAGGAAAGAACGGCCGCTCGCAGCAACGAAATCTGCTCTGCGGAGGAATTGGGTAGATCCAAGAGCAATCGACTGGACCGATCCAATCTTTGCCAGAGGCTCAAAAGTGTTGACGCTTTTGGAAGTTGACCGCTTGGTGGGTTTTGAGGGGTTTCCAACGATTCGTCGTAAGACATAAGGGTCGCGACATAGTTGGGACCACCAGCCTTGGCTCCTGGACCGAATGCGCTTTTTCCCATCCCGCCGAAGGGCTGTCGCAAAACGATGGCGCCTGTCGTAGGACGATTGATATAGAGGTTTCCGGCCTTGATCGATTCTCGCCAAATCTTTTGTTCGCGATCGTCCAAGGATTCAAGACCGCTGGTGAGACCGTAGCCCGTTGCGTTCACTTTTTGGATTGCTTCGCCGAGCTTTCGGAAGCTCATTACACCGAGCACTGGACCAAACAACTCGGTCATGTGAGTGAAGTTGCCTGCGGATGTGTTCCATTTAACGCCTGGCGTATACAAGCAAGGGTTATCGCCGATTTGGCTTGGCATGACCGCCCAGTTTTCGCCATGTTCCAGTTCTTTCAGGCCTCGCATCAAGTCGCCCGCGGGTGGCCGGATCAGAGGCCCCATTTTGGTCGAAAGGTCCCAAGCGGATCCGACCTTGAGGCTGGTGACTGCATCCACAAACTGTTCTTTGAACTCTTGGCTTTCAAAGATTTCTTCTTCTAGGAGCAATAAAGAAGTCGCGCTGCACTTTTGTCCAGCGTGGGAGAAAGCGCTGTGCAATATATTTTTGATGGCGAGGTCACGGTCGCTCAAGCCGCTGACGATGGTCGCGTTTTTGCCGCCCGTTTCTGCCAGCAAGTGCAACGTTGGGTTCGCACCTAGGATTTTCAGTGCTGTCTCGGTTCCCCCAGTGAGAATCACTCTCGCAATCTCGGGCCGATTGAGCATATGTTCGCCCGCGAGCGAACCGCTGCAGGGGACAAACTGCAACGCTTCGCGTGGCACGCCAGCACGCCAGAAGCATTGGCACATTACGTAAGCAGGTAACGCCGTATCGGAGGCCGGTTTGAGGATCGCTGTGTTCCCTGCAGCAAGTGCAGCGGCGATTCCACCGCAAGGGATCGCTATGGGGAAATTCCACGGACTGATAACGACAACGACTCCGGTACCTTTGACTTTGAGTGTTGGGTCGGATTGCATCTCCAACGCGCACTTGGCGTAGAATTCTACGAAGTCGATCGCTTCGCTCACTTCAGGATCGCTTTCGGGGATCGTTTTGCCCGCGTCCGCGATGGCCGCTCCGATCAAATCATTGCGGGCGATTCGCAGTTCTTGAGCGACGTTGCGGAGAATTCGGTAGCGTTCCGATGGATCCATGGATCGCCAACCGGATGGATCGGAATCGGCGCATTGGACTGCTTGTTGGATCTGAGCTTGGTCCGC
>CAIXME010000653.1 GCA_903920425.1 uncultured Pirellula sp.
CGTTCCGGCATAGAGCAACACATCGTGCTCGTGCTCAGTGAAACGGTGCTCGTGCTCGTAATCGAATTAGGGCAATCATGACAGAACACTTTTTCGACCACGATCGGCTTGACGTCTATCGCCTATCGATCGAATACGTCGCCACTGCATTTGATTCTTCGCGGTCGTTGGAGGGACTTCATCGCCATGCTCGCGATCAGTGGTTGCGAGCGGCCCAATCGATTCCGCTAAATATCGCCGAAGGCAACGGCAAACGTAGCCTGAAAGATCGAGCGAGGTTTCTTGATATTGCTCGTGGTTCAGCGCTGGAATGCGCAGCGATTCAAGATGTGCTCGTTGTAACTGGCGGCTTGAGTCAGGAAACGGACCGCGATCTCAGATCAAGACTGGTAAGGATCGTCGCGATGCTGACTCGGATGGCGATGAAATTCGATAGTGTTTCGGAATCATCGAGAGAGTACAATCATTCGAGCGATTACGAGCACGAGCACCGCGATGCTGAGCACGAGCACGAAGAAGAGCCAGAACAAAGCCATGCCTTCGGTCGACCGTTTTTGATTTGTGTTGAGTCTTTCGCTCTGGCTGCCTGATCGTCAGCTTTACCCGATTGGAATTCATGAACTGGCAGCTCGAACCAATTGAGTCCATCGAAGAACGTATTGAATGCGACTCGTATGATTCGCTGACCGAAGCCGAACGTACTTATCACGCGATTTGGTGGCTACTATTCGTTGCATATGGACCGGGATTGCTCGAATATTTCGACAGTATTGAACCACCTAAGATTGCCATGGCGTTGAACGGGCTTGAAACCATAAACGCAATTGAGATGAGATCCTCGCTTCAAAAAGCGTTGAATGTGCTCCCAAAAGACTACTTCACCCATTCGCCTAGATCGCGAAACGAATCATTGCCGCAATCTATAGTCGACATCATTTACGATATTGAGAACCGATTCACAGAATGCTCATATCCCCGAGAGGAACTTGCGAGATTCGTAGAAATCAACGACAACCATTTTTGCGGGCCACGAACGAAGCTTGAACTCTGGAACTCGATGACAAAACGTGGCGCAGAAACGGCTCCAAAATTTACTGTAAAGGTATTTGATCGAGATGCAGAAGCGGTAAAGGATCGTCCCCATTCCTCGCGTACATGTCCAAACTGTGATTACCCTTCACCTGACTACCGACCTTCATGCAAGGCTTGCGGATATCCCCATGGCCGCGAATAGCAATAAATTGCACCCGAGCCGCCGCTCGCGTCCTTCCTGATGTCAAAGTTGACTATAGGCGGCCTAGTCAACGCAATCGTTCATCCTCAGATCATGTCCAATGAATTGCCCAACGAAACTGACTTCGATCCGAACCACGGCGGCTTGGATGCGCAATGTGCGTGGAGGAACTTCGGTGGCCTCACGTTGGACGAAGCCTTAGTGAAATTTGAAGAATACCCTGAGATCTACCAAGAAGATTTCATGTTCATGGGCGGTAAGGCATTCGCATTTTACTTTCCGGTGATTGATCGCTTTTTGAGGAGAACAATCGAACTGCCTGAAGATCAAAGAGGGGACCGTCAGTCATGGATTCTTCCGCAATGCATCAAGAATCAATTTAAAGGACGCGAAGTCTGCCATGTGCAACACTTAAGGCAGCCAGTTCTTGGGTTGTGTGACTTCATGCTGAAGAATATCGATTTGTTTGCGTACGACTGGAGCGATGTCACAGAACTCCAGATACAATGGCTGCAGCTGAAGCAGGCGGTCGAAGACGGTGTCTAGCGCGTACAAATGGACGAGCAAATAAAATGCACCCGAGTTGCCGACCGGGCGTCTCCTGAAGTCAAAATCTCTTCGCGTCACTGGCATGGCCCTGTTTTTTGCGTGTCCAGTTCGGACTTAGGTCGCTTCTAAGCTTGACTGCCGTAGTGCTGTTCTCTTGATGATTCCAACTTTACTCGCAAAATCATAAGACAGAACCAACGATTGCACCCAAGTGGCGGTAATAGAGAGGCGGTCGGAGATTGTCGATTGGGATGCTGCTACGGAACGTCTTTGCGGATCTATGCTGACTTCCGGAAAGTCTAGCGAGGCTTCCATCGTTCTCTTTCAAAGTTTTTCGTGTTTTCGACTCTCGATTTAACCACCGATGGCACGGAACACACGGATGGACGCTGCTAATGTCCAAGCTTATCCGTGGTCATCTGTGAAATCTGTGGTTCATTTTGTTGTCGCTATGAGCAATCGAGCCGGCTAACCGCTGGCTAACTCCAGCGTCGGAGAGGAGTGCCTAAGGCGGGGCGAAGGTTTGCTGCACGCCAGGGTACGTTCGGGTAATATGAGATGACTGGAAAGCCATTCTGAACCTCATGCTCGAAACCTGGCGGCTGCTCGAAGAGCCACTTGTTGGAATCGGACAACAGGAAGCAATATGGTGCACCGACAACGCCGCAGGTGCTTTACTGACTCTTTGGAACGTGGTCTCCGGCGGTATCGGTGACCAACGTAGTTCGCTAACCTAATTTACTTGAATGAAACCAGGGCTGCATTCCATTCTGATTCGAGATGGGGAGTCGATCGAAGAAGCGATTCGATCGGCGTCTTCGTGGGTGGATGAATTGCCTGGGA
>CAIXME010000654.1 GCA_903920425.1 uncultured Pirellula sp.
TATCTTTACGTCTACGAAGATGCACGATGCATCGCAGATCATTTGCAAGACGATTTGGAGACTTGTAAGCGAGTTGCGTTGGAGGAGTATGGTGTCGCGCTGGACGCCTGGAAAGAGAAAGCAACGACCGAGACTGCGTAATCGGTTGCCCCTGTTAAGGGACTATTCGGCTGGGAGGGCACCATCTACAGTCTTCGCCAACCGAATAGGCAATTTTCGGATACACGGGGTCCGCGAGGCTTTTGAGCAACGAGTGTTCAGCTTCATTGGTCGTGTGCCGAGAGATCCACTCTATGTTCGAGGCGGCCTTTGGCTGCACGCTTGCAGTAGCGTCTCTAGCGTTGAACCTGATTCACCGGACGGAACGAGCCCGTCGGGGGCTTTGTCTGACTTAGTAGTTTTGCTTCGCAATTTGGGTTCGCTTATTTGCTCGCGAACCTTTGGCTCCGATGGAGCGAGCCCATCGGGGGCCTGATGCATTGATTTGCCGCGAAGGATTCTAAGTAGCTAGCCAGTCACTGCTCACCTGGCACGGGGCCAGGTGTGGCACAGGGCAAGAAGAGGTACAGCGGTGGTAGTGTTGAGCATAAAACGAAACAAGGCAACATGTTTGCACATGTCGCCTTGCAAGGATTTTTTTGTACTAACCGTCGAGCACTAGTAAGGGCTCGATGCACCGGTGTCAGGATCGCCAACCATGTGGAAGTGGTTATGGTCGATGTAGATGACTTCAACCGACTCTTTGTCTTCCAAGGTGTATGGAACTGGCCAACCGTTGATGGTTCGCTCTTCGAAGTAGACCGTGCACTTGTAGTGTGCGTGGTGCAACTGTGCGAATCCAATCAAAGGAATGAACCGTGGATCGTCGATGTAGTCGGCGATTTTCTCTTTGATGATCCGAACGCGGTTGCGTTGCTTTTCATGCAACAGCGGGAACCCGCCACGGATTGGCCTCGCTTTTTCCAAAGCGTGGATAACTTCGTCATCGCTCGGTGGATCGATGGCAGCAACGGAACCGCCAGCAGTCAGTGGGCCCATAATGGGCACACGTGCGTATCGCTCATGGATATGAAATTGTACTTCTTCATTATCCTGAAAATACGGGCTGATTGGAATCGGCACTCCAAAAGGACCTAATCCGAGGTTCGAAAGGCTTACACAGCCTGATTGCGAACCAACGGTAGCAATGAGTAGTAGACTTAGTATGTGTTGGAAACGCTTGCAGGACATCGGTTAAACCCTTCTCGTGTCGGAGACGATGACTCGTCGAACACAATGAGTTTCGGCCAGGCAGGTGTTAAAACTTGCGGGTTTTTCCGACTACAACGAAAATTCCTACAATAGCGATTGCCAGCATTCCAAAGTGGAGACTCCCTGGCTTGTCAGAATGCTGGATGTCCAATAACTTTTAAATGCAAGCGTTTCGATCACAATGGATCGACTTGAAGCTTGGCCTCGGTTTTGGAAAATACCGGTCCTCGTCACTTTGGCCTCCCTCCTTTCTCCTAACCCTTCCAACTATAGTTAGCAGTCATGTCACAACTTTCACATATGGTCTATTTCACCCTCGTCGATGACTCAGAAGCCAAGATCGACGAATTACTGGGCGCTTGCAAAAAGTATCTCAACGACCACCCAGGCGTCGTCTATTTCTCGGTCGGCCGACTAAACAAAGCCCTAGCACGACCAGTCAACGATCACGGTTACCAAGTGACCCTCAATGTGGTATTTGATAGCATTGAATCGCACGATCTCTACCAGAAAGCGCCCCGTCACTTGCAGTTTATTGACGAGCAAAAACCCAACTGGAAGCAAGTTCGGATTTTTGATTCGGATCTCGTTTAATGATGCCAACTGTACTCGATCGCATCGTAGCCAGCAAACGGGAAGAAATTGCTTCGGCCAAAACCCGGCGCGACATCGGCTCGCTGATTCAAGCTGCGCTGCAAGGGCCTGAAATCCGTAGCTTTATGGACGCACTGCGTGGCCACGACGACGTGCGCCTCATTGCCGAAGTCAAACGCGCAAGCCCCTCCAAGGGCACAATTCGCCCGCATTTCGAGCCCGTCGAAATTGCGCTAGCCTACCAA
>CAIXME010000655.1 GCA_903920425.1 uncultured Pirellula sp.
CGGAATGTGAACGACATAAGCGGATGCATAGCGCTGTCCATTTTGAATCGTTTCATAAACGAGAACGTCTGCATAAAACAAATCGGGTTCATTCCAAGCCCGAACAGCCTTGCGAACTCGCTCGACCTCAGTCAGGTCCAATGCATCTACCGAGAAGTACCCACCCCAAAAACCCTCGGATACCGGTTTCAGTTGTCCAACCAATGTATAAAAGGCCTCTCCATCTAAAGCCTTTAGTAACAACTCCTCAGAAAATTGCTTGGTTGGTTCATCCAGCGAATCTAGCGAAAGGAATTCACTCCTAGCAACAGACTCATCAGCCGTATTGAGCAGCGCGACCGCAGGGGGCTTGGAGCCTGATTCTTGCCCATTGTTCAAGGACAACGAGGGGAAGCAAATAATCAAAACGGCCACAACTCTTACGAAAAGCCGCTTACTGGATGAGCACATTATGGTTGCAATTTTCGTGTTGGAAAAGGAATAAGCTACGGTGCATCATTGAGTTTCTAGCGACGCCAAGAGCTCATCGATGGTGCGATTCCACTTGGGAAAGGGATCATCCAATTCAGCCCATGCCGCTGGCCCCATCGCAAACTCCTTATCGGTCAGCAAACACTCTTGCAACGAGTCGTAGATCTCGATCTCATCCATGCCGATCCCGATAAAGACCAACTCTTGCCGACAATCACCTACCTCAGGATTCCAAGTGTCTTCGATGTGCTTTCGAATCTGGGGAATGTCGGGCCAACGATCTTGCGGAATCGCTGCCCACCAAAAACCACCAAAGTCCAATCGAGCCACTCTACCTGCTTGTGACCAAATTCCAATCTTGTCGAGCCGACTCGCGAGCCAAAAGAACCCCTTTGATCTCAAGATTCCAAACCAATCGCGACTGAGCCGATCGTAGAATCGCTGCGGATGAAACGGACGCCTCGCACGATAAACAAAGCTAGTGACGCCATACTCCTCGGTCTCGCTGGCCCCCTCATCTCGCAGCGTTAACTGCCAACCTTTGGACTGCTTGGCGATCTCAAAATCAAAACGACCTGTACCTAGTATCTTAGCGGGATCGATCTTTCCGTATTCGCTTCTGATCTTGAGAGCCAGTGGGTTGAGCCGCTCCACCAGTGATTCGATTTTTTGCACGGTATCTTCATCAACCGTGTCGGTTTTGTTGATAAGGATGACGTTCGCAAACTCGACTTGATCGATGAGCAAATCCGCTACAGTTCGCGTGTCTTCATCATTTGCTGCTGCGCCAAGGCTCTGTAGATCCTCGCTGTGGTCCAAGTCCTCAAGAAAGTTCGCACAATCAACAACGGTAACCATCGTGTCGAGTTCGGCGATATCTGACAGTGCTAATCCATCACCCACCGCAAAGGTAAAGGTATCAGCAACGGGCGCCGGTTCGGAAATCCCGGTCGACTCAATTAACAAGTAATCGAACCGACCTTCGCGAGCTAGTTTAGAAACCTCGACGAGCAAATCTTCTCGCAACGTGCAACAGATGCAACCATTGGTCATCTCAATAAGCTTTTCGTCGGTACGACTAAGATTCGCATTCCCGCCCGCGATTAACTGAGCATCAATGTTGACCTCGCTCATATCATTGAC
>CAIXME010000656.1 GCA_903920425.1 uncultured Pirellula sp.
ACGTGTTTCCGTTCCGCAGCATGTGACCGTCGGAAAGGTTGCAGCAGCCGAAGGCGTTGTGCAACCTGATAACGATCAAGATGGAAACGCGATCATTTGGGAATTGGAACATATCCCAGCCGGTGGCTCCAAGTCGGTGCGCTTGATGTTGCAAACACCCAAGCCAGAACATTTCGCACTCGGCATCGAATGGACAACTTTACCTCAAACGGCCGAAATCGCTATTCAAGTACAACAGCCACAATTGACTCTCGCGTTAGAAGGGCCATCCGAAGTTGAATTCGGCAAACCGCAGATGTATCGCATCCGCGTTCGAAACCCCGGTAACGCAGATGCCAAAGCCGTTTCTGTTTCGTTGTCTGCTGAGCCCTACGGCAGCAACCAATCCGACATCGGCGACATCGCTGCGGGCAGCGAACGCATCGTCGAAGTCGAGCTGACGTTCCAGCAGTCGGGCGCACTGCCCGTGGTTGCTTCTGCGTCCAGCGAACAGTCAAAACTAAATGCAAACAGCACCATCGAAGTGCAAGTGAAACAATCCGAGTTGCTCGCCAACTGGTTTGGTCCAGCGGACTTTTATCAAGGCAGCGCAGCGGACTACGAACTTGAGATCACCAACGCCGGCACGATAACCGCCATTGGGACAACTTGTAAGATTAAGTTGCCAGCAGGTGCAGACGTACTCTCGATGCCACAGGGCGCGATCCGAACCGGCGACTACATCAAATGGGATATCAAGAAGATCGATCCACAAGAGAAGCTCTCGTTCCCGCTTCGATTAGTGATGTCGAAACTTGGAGTCAACAACGTCGCTTTCTCCGCGGAATGCAGCTCCGGACTGGAGTCCAAAGCGGAAATCAACACTTTGGTTGATTCGATCGCAGACTTGCATCTTTCGGTTGTGGATCCAACAGCGCCAGCCCCTGTCGGTCAACCAGTTACCTATGAGATCATCATTGCGAACCGTGGCAAGAAAGCCGCAACCGACGTTTCGGTCATCGCGCAATTCTCCGACGGTATCGAACCTATCCGAGTCGATGGGCACACTGGTCGTATCGTTCCAGGACAAGCAGTGTTCAATTCGATTCCTAGCATTGGCCCCAACGAGAAATTGGTTCTCCGTGTGATTGCTCAAGCGACCAAAGCTGGTGTCCATCGATTCCGAGCTGAGGTGAAGAGCCTTGGCAGCGACACCGATTTGCTCGAAGAAGAATCGACTCGCTACCTGGCTACTGGCCAAAGAGCAGACCGCAGATAACAAACTCCGCGATTCGAAAGGATCGTGACCAAGGACAAATGGGGCGAGTAGCCATCTTGCGGCAGCCCCTTTTCGCCGGGTTGCTCTACATCCATATCCATGCAAAATCGTTGGCAACGCCACGCTACGCATGTTTCAATTCCTAATTCGACCTGTGCAGAGACGCTCACGAGATCATCAGCTCTGTAGGGCACAACCCTCGCGTTTCCACTTGCATTCTTGCATGTAGGTAATTGTTTTGTCGAATGAATCCGCGGTCACTATAATTGACCGGCATTCAAACGCAAATTCACATCCAAGCGATGGTGCACCTTTTGGCCTCTATCCATGCAAATTAAGAATCATTGGAAGGTTGCGATCACGTGTTCGATCGTCCTGCACTTGATGATCGTGCTTTGGGGAGCAGTGATTTGGTCTCCATTTCGCCAATATGCGAACAGACCTATTTCCAGAGGAACGGTCACTCTTGCTCCGGACCAATGGCAGCCGGTTGCTGCAGCAGATGCGGTACCGACTAACGAACCTGCCGATTCCCCTGCTTCAAAAGCGTCCGAAGGAAGCGTCCTGTCTGAGGCAAATGAGCCTGTACCCATGACGACGGCTGGCGATTCTTCCGCGGGGGATACGATCGTCAATAAACAACTTCGCCGAAGCATCTCCAAAAGTAGTTCCAGGTCTTTGGAAGAGAACGAACGAGAGTTGACCGATTTGGGTAAGCAACTTTCCAAGCTAAGCAATGAAAAGTCGGTCGACGACATATCGAGTTATTTGCAAGGCATGGCAGGCACAAAACGAGCAACCGAGGCTCGGCCCCCGACGGCGGCTAAACCGTTCGATCCGACAACAGCTCAGTTCGATGACGTCCGAAAGGTTACAGACGAAAGTGGGAAGACGTTGTTTGTGGCCGTGCTCATTGATGCGAATGGCACGGTCGTCGAAATGGATATGGACGAAACCAGCGGTGCACAGATGTACCGAACCATGAAACTGATCAAGTCGAATCCATTGCTGGAACAAATCTATCGCAAAATGGTGATGGGTATTGTCGATCAAATGCTCTCAACCTCGCCTGGCGAGGTTGAGAACAAATAACTTCCCCTGAGGCGGAGTTCCCTCTACTTTAGCCCGCGTCGGATGAGCAAAGCATCGACTGAAGGTTCTTGACCTCGAAAATCTTTGTACTGCTGCATGACTTCCCGAGTGCCACCTCGAGATAGGACCTTGTCTCGGTAAATTTTGCCGTTCTCAAATGTTAGTCCGCCGATGGACTTCATGTGCGCGAACGCATCGGCCGCCAAAACCTCGCTCCACAAATAGGCATAATAGCTGGCCGAGTATCCTCCCGACCAAATGTGGGCAAAATAGCTCGTACGGTAACGCGGTGGCACAGGGAGGTAGTCGACTTCGAATTTCTTTAGCAACTCGCGTTCAAACGATTCGACGTCCTTTGGAACCTCGGATTCGGAAATGGAGTGCCAGCCGAGATCCAACAACGCTGCCGACAAATACTCCAACGTTTCATATCCTTTGTTGAATTTGTTGGCTGCGATGCTCTTGTCGAGAAGGTCTTTTGGAATCGTCTCCCCGGTTTTGTAATGACGTGCATAGTTGGCCAACACCTCGGGGTGAATGGCCCAGTCTTCGTGGAATGTTGACGGGAACTCGACAAAGTCACGAGGTACGCTAGTGCCCGACAAACTCGGGTATTCGACCGCGGAAAAGAGACCGTGAACGCCATGCCCCAACTCATGAAACATGGTGGTGACGTGATCCAAGCTCAACAACGTTGGCTCGCCAGCTGCGGGCTGAGGGATATTCATGACATTCACCACAACCGGTTTTTGATTGAGCAATCTCGATTGAGAAATGAATGCGTCCATCCACGCCCCACCGCGTTTGGAATCGCGTTGGTAGTAGTCGGCATAAAACAGCCCAATCTGCTCTCCATCTTTGCTCAGCACATCGAAAACGCGAACGCTTGGGTGATAAACTGGCAAGTCCGTACGTTCCGAAAATCGAATCCCGTAAAGCTTCCCGAACGTATAAAACACGCCATTCTTGAGCACGCTTTCCATCTCAAAATAGGGCTTGATCAGATTTTCGTCGACCTTGTACTTTTCTGCTCTAACCTTTTCAGAATAGTATTCCCAATCCCACGGTTGAGGTTCGCCTTGCAGAGCATCAACCAACATGAGACGTTGAATATCGACCGCTTCCGATTTCGCTTTGGCGACAACACCAGGAACCAGGTCGCGAAGCATTTTAAAGGCTGCTACCGGCGTTGACGCCATCTGGTTCTCCAGCGTAAACGCGGCGTGGGTACTGTAACCAAGCAGCCGTGCTCGCTCGGCTCGCAACCTCGCCATGCCGGCCACTAAGGGTCGATTATCAAGTCCGCCGTTCTCGCCCAACCCTCGGTTGGCCGACGCCAGCCATACTCGTTTTCTCGTTTCCCGATTTTTCAAAGATAGCAGGACCGGTTGCCGCGTGGTGTTCGTGATGGTCAACAGGTATTTCCCATCGAGACCTTTGGCTTTCGCTGCTTCCTTGGCAGCGGCGATATCGGCATCCGACATCCCATCCAATTCCGACACAGAATCGATGACAACCCCGCGTTCCTTGGTAATCGCCAGCAAGTTGTTTTGAAACTGAGTGGTCAACGACGACAACTCTTCGTTAATGGCCCGCACACGAGTCTGCTGCTCTTCATTCAGTCTCGCGCCCGCACGTATAAAACTTTCAAAGTACTCTTTCAGCAATCGTTGCTGCTCTTCGTTCCAAGATTGGGAATCTCGCTTCGCCCAAAGTTGTTCCACTCGACTGAACAACTTTTTATTCAGATAGATGTCGTCGGAGTGCGCTGCTAGCTTAGGGGCAATGGTTTCTTCGATGCTTTGAATCGTTGGGTCTGTGTGTGCCGACGACATATTGAAGAATACCGACTGCACCCTCTTTAACGTTTCAC
The DNA here is from genome assembly GCA_903920425.1 of uncultured Pirellula sp. Taxonomy (GTDB): domain Bacteria; phylum Planctomycetota; class Planctomycetia; order Pirellulales; family Pirellulaceae; genus JBKCUI01. Next base: position 4,224 of record CAIXME010000656.1, read on the forward strand.
CCGTTTTCTCCAACGCCACGATCGTATTTTCAAAGGTTGGTAGTTCGTTGTTTTCAGCGATACGCTGAACTTGCTCCAATTGCTCCTTCATTCCGAATTCAAAAGCCGGCTCATAATGCTCGTGCTTGATCTTTCCAAAGTCAGGAGCTTGCAGGTGCAGTTTGCTCGCGGAGAAAAAAGGGTTGTCTGTTTGCATACGGATCAGTTTGGTTGAAAGAGCGTCTGGTTCCGAATTTGTCTGCGAAAAGCACGTCGAGTGCAGAGACACGGCGATGCCAATCGCCATTAGACTGCGAAAAGATAGTTGTTTACGCATGGATCGGAACTCCTAAAAAACGTGATTTGGGAATAGTACACGAGCAGACGATCGTATCGCTAAATCCGAGTAATGCCTAGCTTAGCCAATGCCTTACCCTAAATTGGGGATTCCAATCAACGGTCGTCGTATCAATTCAATGGACCATTTTGCGTTATCTTTGCGGCCCCGACAACAGACGAAAACCTAACGGCAGCGCTTCACCTACGATGGTATCAGCGATCGAATCATCGAGCTTGCCCCCTTCCAAAACCAACTGAATATGCAGAGGGGGGGCATCGATCGCTTGCAATTGGCTCGCAACACGATCGCGCACGGCTGTAGCAACGTCGCGGTACCTGTCATTGGTTCTTCGCGACATCTGCATTAAACAGAGGGAGTACATCGCCACGTTGCGTTGCATCCAAACCGGATCTAGCTTTAGCAGTTTATCGATCCATTGATGAGCACGCGTCTCGCTGACGACCTGCTGCAGCGAAGCGTACACAGGAGTTCTGCTGGCCAGTCTTCCGATCATCCACAAAAGCGGGCCGTGAATCGGCTCTAGCTTTTTCTTAGCCAACGCTTGAATTGCTTGCTCGCAAACCAAAATTTTGTCTTCGTTACTCAACCACTCTAACGAGCCAATCAAACGCAACAACTCGGTCGTAACATTGACGCTGGTATTTTGTGATGGTGCGCCGACTCCCATAGAGGCACGGACACGAGGCCAGCAGTCCTGAAAGAGAGCCCGCTGCTGCCCAGGTGTAAACCCACCCGCAATTCTTCGCCATAACACGATCGTCTCGGATGCGTTCGATGCGGTCCGGTGCAGAAGCTTGTTATGAACTTGTCGCCATGTGCGATTCACTCGCCAATCGTCGGCGACAACGCCGAATCCTGGACGCAAACACCAACCGAGCATGTTTAGCCATCGTGATTCGTGCTCTGCCGATTGATTGCGATAAGCTTCGTTATCGAGCAGGAACTGCCACATTTGGCGCAGCATAGCCGGGTTCCAATCGCGACGGCTTTTACCGATCAGCGTGGCCAATTGGTTGAGACCATCCTTCGGAGGAACTCTCGTGTCACTTCCAAAGACGGCTTCCATCGCAGAGAGTATTGTTTGCAGGCCATCGGATTCGCGTATCTCCTGCATCGCGTTCGACTCGCTACCAGCCCCCATTTCCTTGGATGATTGACCGCGAACGTCGAATTCAAGCTTCCAGCTAGTACCTGGTTCGAGGTAGGACAAATCGTTGGGAAGCGTTTCCCTGGGTGCATACACGAGGTTGATCGCCAAGGTTCCGATTTCGCTCAACTCGGATTCGACAACGACAGGTATGCTTCCTTTTGCCTTACGATTTCCTGCTTCGATTACCGTTCTGATGGCGGGCATCTCGGTCATGTGCAGCGGTTCTACCGGCACGATTTCCCCTGTTTGATGTACGAGATGCGTGCTGCTATGCAGCAACGGAAATTGAACGGGTTGCCCGATCGAAAGCAGAAACGGATGTTCCTCCATCCGGTAACGATCCAATGGTGAAGCATTGGCGGGCATGATGCACATTGCTTGGGGAGGCTGATCTTGTACAAGCAAATAGTATGCTCGCGCCAATCGGGCATCGATTCGAACCCCTTGGCCTCGCCTAACTAGTCCAAAATAAGCCGCCCCCTGCGCGACGGCCAAGTCCAGTCGGTTTCCACTGAGCACTCCTGGTTGCCACGTTCCTCCAGAATTGCTTTCGCTGGAAGTTTTGGTTTCTCGGAACCAGTAGGCAATCTGTTCCAACACGGCACTTTTGATCTGCGACGATTCCAAGACACCGCCATTGAACAAGATCCAGTCAGGACGCGCAGCCTGAATATCGCTCATATCGCTACGGTCGGAGTCGCTGCGACCAGCCCATCGATGTTCCCACAAAAAGCTCGCCAGGTGCTTGTGGACATTGGGCTCGACAGCATACGGCAAACCAAATTCCTGAAAGCCTGACTCTGCGATTTCAGGCTTATCGTCCAATTCGACTCGCCCAAAGAATCCACCGACCAAAAGTGATTTTGCCCATTCGCCGTCGATGGCAATCGATCGCGTATTCTCGATGAGTTTTGACCCAGCGCCAGCCAATGCCATTTTGTACTGAGCGGGAGGTGATGCGCCCAACAACACTTCTTTTGCGGATCGGCACTGAGCTTTGAGCGAGTCCCACTGCCGCGGTCCAAGCCGATCTTGGTCGGGCGTATCGCCGAGGATTTTTTGCTCTAACGATCGAGCCAATGCAAGGTCGAGGTTGTCACCACCGAGCATCAAGTGTTGTCCGACGGCGACGCGATGCAATCCGAAGTACGATTGAAGTGAGCGGTTCACTTTTTCGCTTTCATCGCTCCCAACACCTTGCAAGGGGGACGGAGGACTCGAGGCCGCATCGCTTTGGCCGCCGCTCGATTTCACCACGCGTATCAACGTAAAATCGGTCGTGCCACCGCCGATATCGCAAACCAAAATGGTCTGCCCAGGACGCATGGTATCGGTCCAGGTCTGTTGGTTGCGATTCAGCCATGCATAAAAAGCAGCTTGAGGTTCTTCGATCAAAATCACATCGCGAAGCCCCGCCTCGGATGCAGCTTGAATGGTCAACTGCCGAGCCACCTCGTCAAAGGAAGCCGGTAAGGTGACGATCACATCTTGATCGGAAAGCGGGTCGCTGGGATGCTCGCGGTCCCACATGCGACGAATGTGCTCCAAGTAGCGTCGACTGACGTGGACTGGCGAAAGAAGCTTGACGTTTTCATCCGCGCTCCACGGCAGCATTTCCGAAGTGCGGTCGACCAAAGTATGGCACAACCAACTCTTAGCCGATGCAATGCACCTGCCCGGCATCTGCATGCCTCTTTGCCTCGCAAAGATCCCAACCGTACTTTTGTGCTGACCATCAGCAAATTGAAATCGAGAGTCGATCTGCATCGATTCCGTCGAAGTCAACTCGTAATGGAAGGAGGGCAACGTATCTGATTTCTGACTCGTTTGGATATCGACCATCTGCTCCACTCGGAAGACTTCGATGGTGGCTGCATTTTTACTCGTGTCCAGGTATGCGACAGCGCAATTCGTTGTCCCCAAGTCGATACCGACAATGTATCTGCTTGCCTTCTTTTCAAATGCAGCATCGAGAGGGGACTGGGACGCCTCTATTTCTGATTCAATCGTACTCACGACAGGTTAGATTCTTGCGAGGGAGAAAGCGTCATTGCAAACGGCAGCATCTGTGAAACCAACATGGGGCCCGTCAAATCTCCCCCTTGCAAGTAGCCAATCCAAATCGGAAGATGCGGCGAGAATTCTGAAAGGAATTGCCTGCATACGCCGCATGGGGTTACGCGACTTGGTGACACGACCGTCATGGCAAGCCAATCTCGATCGTCCCGATGGATAGCCTGCGAAGCGGCCACGCGTTCCGCACAAATCGTCACCGAAAACGAAGCGTTTTCTATGTTGCTGCCGGTATAAATCTTACCTGACTTGCAAAGCAACGCGCACCCCACGGAAAACTTGCTGTAGGGATTGTAGGCAGCCTTGGACGCTTCTTGAGCGACACGAACAAGCTCTTCCAATTGGAGCTGAGTAATGGTTGCCTTGGGATCACCTGTGCACATCGAAGTTTCATTCTTGTAGGAACTATTTTTGCTTTAGATAACGCCGCAGAACTAAGTCCGCTAACCACGGCCAACCGTCGGACAAGGCTGCCAACCACTTGGCCTTGGAGGGATAGACGAACTCCCGCGTTCGACTGTGTGCTCGCGCGAGGATTGCGTCGCTCAGAACGACCGGATCGATGAGATTCAGCTTTACCCCACCTCCCGGCGAGACCGCTGCGGCGTCCTCTAACCCTCGGGAACTTGCGAGATCCCGATAGCGAGTTCCACTATCGTCTCTAGCGATTGGCCCCGGGCAAACCAACATGACGTGAACGTTCTTTTTTGAGAGTTCCAATCTCCATTGCCTCGTCATGGCCGTCAACGCTGACTTCGCAATATTGTAGCCCCCCATGTTCGGCGCGGAAACCAGACCAGCTAACGATCCGATATTGACGATGCAACCCTCGACACGTTGGACTGACTCAAGTGCGGCGGAGACCATATTGAAAGTACAAATCACATTGTCATGAATCATCCTGTTGATATCTGCCGCAGCAAGCATCGATAACGCGCCTCGATCCGAACGCCCAATCGCATTGATCAAAAGATCGACATCGTTGTCGCGTAACCAAAGCCCCAGTGGAGACAGAGGCCAATCCAAGGTTCCAAAGTTCGATAGATCGGCGGAAAAGCCAATGGCGGACTTGGCTCCGTTTTCCTTTGCAGAGGATACGGCTAGCTCGATTCGAGCCAGATCGCGTCCTATGATCACGACATCAGCACCTTGCCGTGCGGCCGCACGGACCAAATGCCCCCCAAGCCCCGAGGTTCCACCGCAAACGACAACTCGTTTTCCTGCCCACGACCCTGCGATTCCCATGCCTCTTTTATCACAACCCAAAACAGACGACTTAATTCGCGTTCCATCGATTTCTCAACACTGCATCAGGATATCCTGATCAACTTGACTGTTCCTGCCCAAATAAGCTGGTTTTCGGAAATTCCAACCGCGATTTCATCTCCTTTGGTAAAAGGAACCCAGGAAATTGGCTTGCCGGTTGGGGCATAGGCAAAAGCGTCGACACATTGGACAATGTTCCCAACGGCGAAAGAATCGCGTACCTTTTCCCAAAATCTAATACTAATGGACTTACGATGCCACGAAATACACTGAGCGAAGCACGCACGAAGATTGTCGCGACGGTTGGACCGGCTTGCGAGGACGAAAAGATACTCATCGAACTCGTCAACCATGGGGTGGATATCTTTCGCATCAACGCTGCTCACGGCACACAAGCCGACTACGCTCGCGTCTTGGCCAAAATCGATCGCATTCGTGCCGAAACGGACTTTCAAGTTGGTGTGCTTTTGGATCTCGCTGGTCCTAAAATCCGACTGGGCAAGTTGTCTGTGGATCCACTCGAAGTGGACGTCGGATCCGAACTGGAGTTTGTGCGTGGGGAAATCTCCAATGCCCCCAACGAATTGACCAGCAACTACCCAAAGCTTATCGATGAACTTGGCGTCGGAGATCTCGTGATGCTCGCCGATGGAATGATCTCCATGGAAGTAGTCGAGAAACAAAAAGATCGTGTGCGCTGCGTCGTCTCGGTCCGGGGAACCATACGCTCCAAACAAGGGATCAATTTGCCCGGTACTTCGCTTTCTGTTTCCTCCATGCGCCCTGAAGATATCGAAAACGCTCTCTGGGCCGCTAAGAACCATATCGACTTCATCAGCCTATCCTTTGTTCGATCCGCTCAAGATGTGTACTCGCTGAAAAACCTGCTTGCATCCATGGACGCGCAAGCACTCGTCATCGCCAAAATTGAGAAACGCGAAGCATTGGAACATCTCGAAGCCATCGTCGATGCAGCCGATGGAGTGATGGTTGCTCGCGGCGATCTCGGAGTCGAAATCGATGTCGCGGACACGCCTGTCGCCCAAAAACGAATCATCCAGGTCTGCCGTGAAAAGCTAAAGCCGGTAATCGTTGCAACACAGATGCTAGAAAGCATGCACCACAATCGACGCCCAACACGTGCAGAAGCAAGCGACGTGGCCAATGCCATTCTCGATGGTGCTGACGCATGCATGCTCAGCGGCGAGACTGCAATCGGTGATTTCCCTGTGATCTGTGTAGACACCATGAACCGCATCATGCTGAGCACAGAAAAGATGCTCAAATCCAACCCACCAGAATCGAAAACGCGATTTTCGTCACGTGTGCATCCTGTTACTTCTGCCGTTACCCACAACGCTGCCAATATCGCCGAAGCCATCGACGCTAAACTAGTCGTCGTCGCAAGCAGGACCGGTGGGACCGCTTGGGTAAAGTCCAAACAACGCAACTACATCCCAACCCTCGGGGTCAGCGACTCTGACCATACATTGCGGCGGATGTGCCTGTTTTGGGGAATCATGCCGCATAAGGTCAAAAACCTTGATAGCCCAGAAGCATTATTCGACGAAGTAACCGCATGGGGGATCGAACGTGGCATGCTCTCTGCCGGCGATCGAGTTGTCTACGTCACCGGAACCGGACTACTCAACAACACGCACAACCTGCTTGTGGTTCACGAAGTTCCCAAAACGTAACCAGGCCGTCTCAGCACCCAAGCCCCATTCCGAATGGCTTGTTGATTTAATTGGCTTGCCGCCTGGCAATGCAGCTATCACTACCCGACGAGTAGCGATTCGGGTGGTGATAGTGCCGATCAGAATCCATGGTTCACGCGGAGACGCGGAGAAGAGTTGTGATCCAAAAATGAATTCTTGAAATCTCTGTGTCTTGGTGTCTCTGTGGTGAAAATTCTTGCAACGCGTCGGGTTGTGATGAAAGCAACAAGTCCCTTAGAGACAGATCCCATGCTCCTCTCTCACCCCTCATGCTGCGGTCTATGTGCGTTGCTGCAGCCCAGCAACCTATGCCTGTCGTCCTAATGCGAGCGTTAAAACGGGGCTATCGCAACAGCAAATCTAGTCTACACGCGGGCCATAACATTGATCGAGCAGATTGCGAATCGTGTCCGCGAGAAGATTGAGACTGAACGGTTTCGCCAGCAGTTGAT
>CAIXME010000657.1 GCA_903920425.1 uncultured Pirellula sp.
AGAGCTTTCGGCAGGCTCTTTTCTTCGATGTTGGCATGGAACGTGTCGTACATCATTCGGCAGTGGGTGTGATTGACCTGCCGGCAGAATTCGGCTGCGTCCGCTTGCGCGTTTAGAAAATAGACCTCAAAACGATTGAGCGGTTCTACGCCCAGCATGACGTTCACTTTGCCAGCATGTTCGGCGGTGGCTCTCATGCTTTCGACGCCCCAGTTCCATTCGTCCTTGGTTCTGCCTGCACCAGTGAAATACCCCAGTGCGGAGTGGTAGGGTCCGACCAGTGTTTGCACGCCAGCAGCCGCACAGCAATCGAGGGTTCGCTTGTTTAGTTCGACACCCTTGGCTCGGGTTGCAGCATCCGGGCTGATTGGGTTATCCGCTTCGGTGCGAACCGTAACACCCGTTCGTTGCAGACCGAGATCGTCCAAGCGTTTCCCCCAGGCTGCGTAGTCGAGGTCGAGATTAAACAGAGGGATTTCGACTCCGTCGAAGCCCATCGCTTTGAGTTTTTCCAAAACGGGCAACAAGGAATCGTTGAGTTCGCCGGTCCAAAGCAAGAGATTCATGCCGTATTTCATCAGAGGCTCCGTCTATTTTTCGCGGGGGGAGGAATTGGGAAAGGGGGTTAGGAAGCGGATTATGCGCGTGTTAGGGCTGCTTCGATTCGGCTCAATGCTTGGTTTTCGCCGGAAGAAACCGACGCCCAGCCAAGAAGCCCACCACTGGACGAGGCCACTGCGTGAATCTCATTGACAATTGCTGATTTCAACGCTGCCGCATCCGAGACGCTGAGTGTACCGACGAGAGCCTTGGCATAGGTCTCCCATGCCGCAAAAAGTTCGGAGCCAGGCTTCGTCTTGAGCCATCTCTCGAGAACCTGAGACGCTGGGCTTCCCTGGGAGCCGAAATGGGTCGATGCGATGGCGCTGACCGTGGTGCGTTCTGCGTCGTCCAACGTTCCGTCCGCCCATGCGACCGCTGCGAGGGGGAAAACCCGTAACGCTGTAAATGAGCTCGGGGTTACGCCGAGTTTGTAAATCGATTCGAGAACCGCAGTGTCCTTGATGCCGGAAATACGGGAAAATTCTGCGACTGCGTTGTCGTGTTCTTGTTTGGTCTTTAGTTCTGCTAATAGTTTGGCGTCGAGATCGGCAAAAAATTGGTTTTCGAGAGCCGATCCACGTTCGTGTAAAGAATCGCTATTGGACATCGTTTCGCCTATCCTGAAATTGGCAATTAGGGAAAATAAAACATAGATGCACAAGGATAGCCGGGGCTGAGTAACCTTAACACCCCTGAGCCTAGTGTTGGGACAACCTGTCCTGTCCTTTCCCACCGTATCGGGCAATCTAATTCGTTACGATTTTAATCGCTTTATCCTCCATCAAAACCGATTTGCTATGTCCTCGGCCAATAATTCGCCTCGTACCATGTTCCAGAAAATCTGGGACAACCACACCGTCCACTCTGAAACGGGCAAGCAAACCGTTCTCTACATCGACTTGCATTTGGTACACGAAGTAACCAGCGCACAAGCATTCGAGGGACTACGGATTGCAGGGCGTACGGTTCGTCGCCCAGAACGCACGATCGCAACACCCGACCACAACGTGCCAACCAACAACCGGTCTTTGCCGATCGCGGACCCGATTGCAAAACAACAAGTCGACACGCTGCGGAACAACTGCAAGCAGTTTGGGGTACGGCTTTACGATTTGAACGACGTGAATCAAGGGATCGTTCACATTATTGGGCCAGAGCTTGGTTATACCCAGCCGGGGATGACGATCGTCTGTGGCGATTCGCATACCGCAACACACGGTGCATTTGGTGCCTTGGCGTTCGGGATCGGTACAAGCGAAGTCGAGCACGTTCTCGCTACGCAGACGCTACTCCAGTACTTGCCCAAGACTTATGAACTGCGTGTAGATGGCCAACTGGCTCCTGGAGTAACGGCTAAAGATCTCATTCTCTATCTGATTGGCAAACTGACCACTTCAGGCGGAACGGGGTATGTGCTGGAATACACGGGCGAGGTTATCCGAGCTCTCAGCATGGAAGAGCGCATGACCGTTTGCAACATGTCGATTGAGGCTGGAGCGCGGGCAGGGATGATTGCTCCGGACCAGACAACGTATGACTATCTGCGTGGTCGTGAGTTTGCACCCAAAGATTTAGCCGCCGCAGAAGCGATTTGGAAACAACTCCCTTCGGATCCAGGGGCGGTATACGATCGCGTCAGCATTTATCGCGGGCAAGACATCGAACCACAAGTAACCTGGGGGACCAATCCTGGTCAGGTCACATCGATCAATTCACCGGTTCCCAATCCAAATGACTTTGGCGATGAAACCGAACGCAAATCGGCGGCTGGTTCACTCGAGTACATGGGGCTCAAAGCGGGCGTGCCGCTGACTCAAGTTCCCGTCAACCGAGTCTTTATCGGCTCATGCACCAACGCACGTATCGAAGATCTTCGCGCTGCTGCCAACGTGGTCAAGGGTTACAAGGTTAGCGATAAAGTCTACGCGATGGTCGTTCCTGGAAGTGGTCAAGTAAAGCGGCAGGCAGAAGCCGAGGGGCTTGATCGGATATTCAAAGAATCCGGTTTCGATTGGCGCGAAGCAGGTTGCAGCATGTGCCTGGCCATGAATCCAGACCGTCTCGAGCCAGGTGAACGATGCGCATCGACTTCCAATCGAAATTTCGAAGGACGACAGGGCAAGGGAGGCCGAACGCATTTGCTCTCGCCTGCTATGGCCGCCGCCGCAGCAATCCAAGGACAATTTGTCGATATTCGACAATGGTCGTACCGCGCATAACAGATTGTCCTCCAACCTATCAATCCTTCGAACTCTCATTTGAAACTCAATACGCTATGCAACCTTTTACCAAAGTAACCGGCGTCGTCGCTCCGATGGACCGCGCCAATGTCGACACGGACCAGATCATCCCGAAACAGTTCTTGAAACGGATCGAACGAAGTGGCTTTGGCCAATTCCTATTTTTCGATTGGCGATTCAACGAAGATGGATCTCCGAACCCAACGTTTGAATTGAATTTGCCGAGAAACCAAGATGCATCGATCCTCTTGGCTCGCCGAAATTTCGGTAGCGGATCTTCTCGTGAACACGCTGTGTGGGCCATCGCGGACTACGGAATTCGCTCCGTCATCGCTCCTTCGTTCGCCGATATTTTTTACAACAATTGCTTCAAGAACGGTACGCTCCCGATTCAACTCACTGAGGCCGAAGTGGAAGAGCTGTTTCAGCGTGCACAGAGTCGTTCCGGGTATGTGTTGACAGTCGACCTAGAAAGTTGCACCGTAACGGATTCCGAGGGCTTCCATGCAACTTTTGATGTTGAGCCGTTCCGTCGACATTGCTTGCTCCATGGTCTCGACGACATCAGCTTGACCCTGGAACACGAGGAAAAAATCACGGCGTTCGAACAAGCTCACCCGGCACTAAAATAAACGCTTAACGCATCCCATACATTGACTCAATCCGATGAAAGCTGCTGGACGAAGGTAAACAGAATGGCATATCGAAGTTTGACAGCTTGTTTGGTTTCTTTCGTGGTATGCGCTGGGCTTTCTCATTGCATGCGTGCTCAAGCTGGTGAGGTTTCTATCCCAGCATATACGGCTTACATGTTGCCTAATGCGCATAGTGCGCGTATTTCCGAATCGATGGGAATCGTCGGTTGGAAGGATGCAACGCAAAGCGTCAACTGGTATGGAAAGTTCGAAAGCAAAGGCCAGATTCAAGTCAAGGTCGAGGTGAAAACCAAGTCTACATCGCCGATTCGACTCAAAATGACCGTGCAGGGGAAATCGAACGAAGCGGTTGTTGCGCCGTCGGGTGTCGAAGGGATTTCCGAAGCGGACTTCGGTTCATTCGGGATCGATGAGGTCGGCTTTGTTCAGTTCCAGTTGGAATACGTCCCTGGCCAAACCGAGACGGTAGGCCCTTTGCATCGATTGGTGTTGAATGGAGCTCCGGCTGATTCAGCACATTTCAATCTCAAGGAACGTCGTAACGCCGCGTCTGTGCATTTGGCGTATCCCGTACCTGAGGGAAAAGAGGTTGCCGCATTTTATTGCGAAGTGACCGGTGTCGATGATCCCACGGCCACCTTCTATATGGCATGCGGTTGGCATCGAGGTTACTTTGGAATGCAAGTCAACAGCGAGCGAGAACGACGAATCATATTTAGTGTTTGGGATAGTGGTAATGAAGCCGTTGATCGCAAGAACGTCAACGACGAAAACAGAGTAACCTTGATGGGCAAAGGCGATGGTGTCTACACCGGCGACTTTGGAAACGAGGGAACGGGCGGACATAGCCACTTGAAGTACATGTGGAAGACAGGTGAAACGCAACGCTTTGTGGTCACGGCACTACCCACTGACAAAACGTTCACTACGTACTCAGGATATTGGTGGCACCCAGAGAACAAGTCTTGGATGCTCATCTCCTCATGGAAAGCGCCCAAGGAAGGTGGATGGCTGAAAGGCCTGCATAGCTTCAGCGAGAACTTTGATGGCAGCAATGGCCACTTGCGCCGCAAAGCAAAATATGCGAATCAATGGATCCGAACTTCGACGGGCGAATGGATCGAACTGGGGGCTGCCAAGTTCAGTCACGACCCAACCGGTAAATCCAACCGATTGGATCGGTTTATGGGAGTTGAGAACGGTAGCTTTTTCTTGAGCCATGGCGGCTACGTGGATGGATTCTCGCGTTTTGGAGAACGATTCGAGCGACCGCTGGTTGGTACCGTGCCTGATTTGACTGGCGTTGAGTAAATCGGAGTTTTTTAGAGGTATCGACCTGCATCAGCTGATTGCTGAACGAGGCGTTTCGGCCCTACTTCGAGTC
>CAIXME010000658.1 GCA_903920425.1 uncultured Pirellula sp.
GGATTGGCGTTGGTGGTGTCGTAGGCTTGCAGCGTGACTCCAACTTTCGCTGCGTCAGCAACGACAATCGCGATCGCTTGCGTTTGCGAATTACCGGCAGCGTCCGTCAGCTTCAGGTTTGCTGACTGAGGTCCGATCTGGCTTGAAATCGGAGTCCAAGTCATCAAACCGGTGTTGGCGTTGATCGTCAGTCCAGCTGGAGCGTTCTCAAGCGTATAGCGAAGTCCTTGACCCTCTTCCGCGTTTGCAAGATCGACACTGAGAAGGTTACCAACGTTTGCTGTCGATGGTATCGAGCTGCCTGGAATCGCGGTAGGTGCAACCGAATCGTAGACGACGGACAATGCTGGTGACGCGACACTCGTCTGTCCGTTGAGCGTCTGGGTAGCGACGATGCTACGCGTTCCGTTTCCAAGCTGCGAAACGAGGTTGGTGGTAATCGTGGTCGTCGCGCCCGTTGCGACAGCAGTACCTACGACTTGATCGCCAACCTTCAAATTAACGGTCGCACCTACGGTCGTGCCGGTAACGGTGAACTGCATGGAAGCCAGGTTGGTGATGTTGTCGGAATCGCTGGTGCCTGCGTCACTGGCGGCTACCAAATCGACCGCCGTTGGAGCTGCGATTGCTGCAGTCACATTGAACTTGAGCGTTTGAGTATCAAACTTGTCTTGCGTAGTAGGCGAGTTCTGATCGGCAGCGCGAACGCTGACAGCTAGTTCAAAGTTGCCTGTAAAGTTTGTGGGCGCTGTAACACTCAGTGCGCCGGTGGTGCTGTTCACATTGAATTGGTAGTCAACCGATCCACGTTTGGCAGCCTCATAGAAAACGGGTTGGCCTTCCGCATCTTGCGATGAAAGTTGGATGTTGACCGTTTGTCCTGGGGCGATCGCTGGTACGGTGATGTCGTTTAGAAACGGAGCACCATTAGCGGTATCGGCCGCGGCGTTGGCCGTAAAGGTGCGTTGGAATGTATTTCCATTCGAATCCGTCACAGTGACCGTGATTGTTGCTGAACCGGTGTTCGCCAGTGCTTTCAACCGGATCAAGCCATTCTCGGTGTCGTTAAATATGGACGCAGACTTAATGGACACTTCGTTCGTTGGCTTGCTGCTGCTGTTGACGGGGGTACGCGAGATCCCCTCACGAACCGAATCGCCTTCGACCAAGGCCCCGAAGATGGAGTGATTGAAATCGAGGTGGCGCTGAGGTCCTTCGGTGATAAAGAACTGAGAGTCGTTGGTGTCATCGCTTGACTTCGCATATGACAACAGACCCGTTGCGTTGTGTTGCAAATCGACATCGAATTGGTCATCGATGTTGCCTAAAGTCGATCCGCCACTACCAGTGCCAGTCGGATCGCCTGCTTGCAAAACGAAGTTATCGATAACGCGGTGGAAGATAATCTTGTTGGTTCCCGCTTCGTTGTAGAAACCGCTGTTGGTCAACGTCTCGATGCGATTCACAGGGCGAGATGCTTCGTCCGCGAATAGGCGGTAGACCATATCGCCGTAACCGTTTACCGAAATTTTCCACGACTTGCTGTTGGTGATCATTTCGGCCGAGATCACCGAGGGATTGCTGCTCGCAACCGTAATGGTCAACGGGCCACCGTTGGGATCGTAGGCATCGACAGGAACATGCAATGGTGAGCCGTTGAGGACGGTCTGGGTTGGAATGGCCGTGAATGTTGGTGAGCTGCCGGTTGGGATGGCGACTCCGGACAACGTCGAAAGTTGTTGCAAAGTCTGCAAACCAACGGCGCGCTGGCCGTTTCCGAATTCCCAGGTTGGATATTGCGTTACGTTTTCGCTGATCGCGGTCGCGTTGCGCGTGCGATCAGGGTTGGTCATTTCAATGAACGGGAGGAACTGTGAACCATCCTCGAACAACTTCTTTTGTTCGTTGCAAACTGGGCACCAATCGGCACCAAAGAATCGAACGCCCGCTTGCTGCAACGCCTTTGCAAATTCAACCAAGTTCGGTGCGTCTTCACCTTCGCCGACGAGTCCATCTGTGCTCATCGGTGCCGATGCCACCACCGCCGGAACCGAGGTTGTTGGGTGAGTCGACGCGGCTGCTAACGAGGCTGCGTCATAAAAGTCCGCTGCCATCAACTGGCGGGACTCGAGAGGCTCGAAGTGAATCGGTCGTTCTTTCCGGGAATCGTCCAGTGGAAGAGCGTTTTTCAAAAGCGATGCAAAAAATCTGCGGGCACTCAACTTCAAGGATTCACGTCGTTGCATGTTTGTCATTTCGAAAACCCAATTCGCCAACCAGTAGGGGTGGCACAACTCGAGGAGGATTGGCACAGCAGAAAAACTAATACAGCCTGGTGTAGATTTCTCTGCCGGAAACTTTGGTAGCAATCTCAATCATATTCGCGCAATCGTCAGTAACTGCCAATTCAAGTCACCTTAGTCCTCATTCTCGGAAGCCCGGGGTTCGGAATCTGAGGGTTAGGTGGCATATTTGGGCAATTTTCTGCATCGAACGGATTTTGGATGCGGTCGACCGAGCCTTGGTTCCCAAATCCTGACTACCCAAATAACCCAATTGAACTAGCCAGGAATGGGCCGACTACCCATAATACGCGTCCGAAAGTGTCCAAGTACGCATTTTTTGTTACAGGTAAGTTCGAACAAAATGGCCAAGAGTAAAAAGAAAAAGGAAACGACGTTCCTCGTTTGCCAAGAGACCGGCGACATTAACTACGTGATGTTGCGAAAGCCAGGAGGAGAAAAGCTCCAGCTCAAGAAATACAGCCCACGCCTTCGACGCGTCACGCTGCACCTGGAAAAGCGAAAGTAATTTTCGGCTAACCTGACTAACTGCCGATTAGCCCAAACTCCAGCATTTCATACACTGAGCTAGCGTAGGTAGTGGTCTAGCGAAGGTAACGGGCTAGTTTAAATACTGAGTTAGTTTAAGTACTGGGCCAGCTACGGTACCGGCCAATTCAAGTACTGGGCGAGTTTCGACTCGCCCAGTTTTTTGTCGTATTGGCACGTCTGAAGGTGAAGTCTTGGTCTGTTCGTTTACAGGGAGGGTCGGCAATGGCCAAGCAATGGCAATTTAAAGGTCACGACTCGTCAGCCATCCTGCAGTTTGCAAAGAGCATTCGGTTAGAGCCTGTAGTTGCGCAATTGTTGATCAATCGCGGCATTACGGAAATTGCTCTCGTGGATAAGTTCATTGAGGCCCGCTTCTCCGATTTGCGCGAGCCTGAACTATTGCCCGGCATGCCAGACGCATCAGCCCGTGTCTATGAAGCCATCCAATCCAAGCTCCCCATCACGGTCTATGGCGATTACGACGCCGATGGGATGACAGGTACATCGATCCTGTACAACTGCTTGCGGTTGCTTGGGGCGGACGTGCAGTACTACGTGCCTAACCGACTGGAAGACAGCTACGGACTTAGCCCTGATTCTATTCAGAAAATCGCTCAACGCGGCCGCAAAATGATCGTGAGCGTCGATTGCGGCATCGGTTCCATTCACGAGGCGGATCTTTGCCGCGAACTCGGTATAGAACTGATTATCACCGACCACCATCGATTGTCCGAGTCGCTTCCCAACGCTGCGGCGATCATCCACCCTGCACTGCCAGGTTTCGATTATCCGTTTCATGGATTGTGTGGTGCTGGCGTTGCATTCAAATTAGCTTGGGCGATTTGCCAACATGCAAGCCAAGCCAAGAAAGTATCGATCGGGTTGCGGGACTTTCTGTTGCAAGCGACCACGTTGGCAGCTATCGGCACGGTAGCGGACGTTGTTCCGCTCCTCGACGAAAATCGAATCATCGTTCGGCATGCTCTCAAGTTGCTCAAGGAACATGCGCCATTGGGACTGAAAGCGCTGATGCTTCAAACCAAACTGGATCAAAAGAGCACGCTCAGCGCCGAGGACATTGCGTTCACCATCGCTCCTAGGCTGAATGCTGCGGGCCGGCTGGGGCAAGCGCAATTAGGTGTCGAATTGCTGACGACACAGGATCCCAAGAGAGCGACAGCGCTGGCCGAGTACATCGATCGTTTGAATGCCGATCGCGAATCGCTAGAACGCAGCATGATCATTGCGGCGACCAAGCAAGCCAAGGAACAGTTCGATATCGATAACGATCCAGCATTTGTCTTGGCGGGAGCCGGGTGGCATCTGGGCGTGATCGGTGTGGTCGCGGGTCGGCTATCGGAGAAATTTCATCGCCCTGTCATCATCGTCGGAATGGACTCGACGGGCCAAAAGGCTGCCACAGGCTCCGCACGATCGCAAGGTATCATCGATTTGCACGCAGCTCTCCAAGAATGCAAAGAATTCTTGGTCACCTGTGGAGGGCATGCTGCCGCGGCTGGATTGCGCGTCGAAGAACGCAACATCGCTAATTTTCGAAATGCATTTTGCGAAGTCGTAGCCACCAAATTGAAGGGCCAGAAACCGACCGCAAAGCTAGAAATCGATGCCGAAGCAACTTTCAAACAAATGAATTTGAACACGGTATCGGTTATCGAGAAACTTGCCCCGTTTGGAGCTGGAAACACAAGACCCATATTGGTGGCCAGCAATGTCGAGCTTGTCGATGGAGCAAAACCAATGGGGAACGGAGACCGTCAC
>CAIXME010000659.1 GCA_903920425.1 uncultured Pirellula sp.
CGTATGGAGGAAAGCGAAGCTGCTGCGAGTTGCTATGATCGCGTGTACACCGCTGCTCGACCAGAAATATTCTTTAAAGCAACACCGAGTCGAGTTCGTGGCCAAAACGGGCCTTTGCGGATTCGTTCGGACGCTACCTGGAACGTTCCAGAACCAGAATTGGCCTTGGTCATCAACAATCGAGGTGCCATCGTCGGCTATACCATCGGAAACGATATGAGTAGTCGCGATATCGAAGGGGATAACCCGCTCTATTTGCCACAAGCAAAAATGTACAACGAGTGTTGCGGTCTGGGCCCATGGATTGCGTTGGCCGACGACATGCCAGCTCGCGAGTCGATCGGTATCCATCTCCAAATCGTTCGCAATAACGAAGTCGTGTTCGAGGGGAACACATCGGTTTCGCAAATGGCCAGAAAGCTAGAAGACTTAGTGCAATGGCTTATGCGAGACAATGATATGCCAAACGGCGCATTCTTGTTGACAGGTACTGGGGTCGTACCGGATAGCTCCTTTACCTTGGCAAAGAACGACTCCGTTCGTATCTCGATTGATGGTATCGGGACTTTGGTTAACACCATTGTTCAAGGCTGAGAATCGTTTACTTCTTTCGCAGTTTCGGGCCCGTTAACCAGCCCTGCTTAGACTTTCCAATCACCACGAAGACAGTTTGACTATGACACAAGTTCCACATCCAATCCTCGTCAACGGACAATGGCGTCCCGGTTCGCACGCAACCGCTTTTTCACCCATCAATCCCAGCACGGGTGCACCGCTGAGTGAATC
Organism: uncultured Pirellula sp.; assembly: GCA_903920425.1. GTDB lineage: Bacteria > Planctomycetota > Planctomycetia > Pirellulales > Pirellulaceae > JBKCUI01. Next base: position 787 of record CAIXME010000659.1, read on the forward strand.
GTTTCCCGTTAGCGATTGGTCTGATTGCGACGCAATACTGACTGCAGCGGCATCGGCGTTTTCAGAATTGCGCAATCGCACCCCTGACGAGATCGCTTTGTTCCTCGAAACCTATGCGAGCCTGATCGAAGCGGACAAGGAAGCATTGGTCGAGATTGCGCATCAAGAAACAGGTTTGCCAAAAGCGCCGAGATTGGGCGATGTAGAGCTACCGCGGACTGTTGGCCAGCTTCGTCAAGCAGCGGCTGCAGCGCGACAACAGAGCTGGTCCATGCCCACGATCGACACCAAGGCAAACATCCGTTCGTGTTTCCAAGCGATTGGTCCTGTCGGCGTGTTTGGCCCTAACAATTTCCCGTTTGCGTTCAACAGTATCGCAGGTGGTGATTTCGCGGCTGCGATTGCCGCTGGAAATCCAGTCATCGCAAAGGCCAATTCGTCTCATCCCGCAACCACATACCGTTTTGCATTGTTGGCCGACAAGGCAGCAAAGCAAACCAACATGCCTAGTGGTCTCGTACAGCTGATCTACCGAACTTCGCACCCAGACGGCGAGCGATTGGTGGCGGATCCGCGGCTGAGCGCTATCGGGTACACCGGGGCTAGAAACGCAGGCTTGCAGCTCAAGGCAGCGGCGGATCGTGTCGGGAAGCCGTTTTATGCTGAACTGTCGAGTGTCAATCCTGTGGTCTTCTTGCCCGGCGCGTTTAGCGAGCGGTTGGATAAATTGATCGATGAGTACGTGTCGAGCGGGCTCATGGGAACCGGGCAGTTTTGTACCAATCCTGGCATGCTATTGATGGTCGATAGCGAGGATACGTCGAAGTTTATCAGCGCGGTCACAAGCAAGTACCAATCCAGCCCATGCGGCACGCTGCTCTCGCGAAGTGTAGAAACATCGTTGCTGAAGAGTGTTGCTATTCTGAAGGATGCTGGAGCCGAGTTGCTCACCGGCGGAACGAAAGTCGACGAAGGCCGGTGCTCTGTCGCCAATACCGTACTGCGAATTCATGGAAAGCAGTTCTTGAGCGATCCCCATGTGTTCCAAACCGAAGCGTTCGGGAATGCGGTCTTGATTGTCGTCTGCAAGAATCTCGATGAACTTGTTTCTGTGATTGAGCATCTCGAAGGGAATTTGACAGGCTCAATCTATTCGGATTCAACCGGTGCAGATGATGCCGATTACAACCGGGTAGCAGGAGTGTTGACCCATCGAGTTGGTCGCATCCTCAATGACAAAATGCCGACGGGCGTTGCTGTCAGTCCTGCGATGAACCATGGGGGGCCGTTTCCAGCGACGGGGCACCCAGGTTTTACCGCGGTTGGCATTCCAGCCAGTTTGGTTCGATTTGCCAAGCTCACTTGTTTTGATGCGGTGCGAGAGAGCCGTTTGCCCGTTGTCCTTCAGAACGCGAATGCTCTCAAGGCGTGGCGGCTGGTAGACGGTAACTGGTCAAACGGATCGCTTTAAACGATGCAGCATTTTGATTGGCTCTTTCTATCGCTAGTCGGTTTTTGCTGCGCTTCGCTCGGAGGTTTTGGCAATCATTTGCTCAAGCACTTTCGAGGCAGGACGTTAGAAGCATATTGCCGATTGAGGAATAGCCATGATCGTTTTGGAACGATTCTCGACGAGCACGAAGACGCCAGAGCGGCTTGCAATTACCTATTCATCCTCGGGGGTAGCGTAGGATTGATTGCGGGCGGGGCTTGGTTATCGATGCGGTTACAATGGACTGTTCCTATCGAGAAGGGTGGCAACCCAGTAACGGTTTTCCAGCTCATATCGTTCGGGACGTTGGCCGCGGCTCTGTTGGCATGCCTTCACTCGTGGATACCCAAAATAGTTGTACGTAACAGTGCGGCTGTTCTGCTGTTTCATTCTTGGTGGTGTTGGCAAACGATTAATTTTGCGTTCCGTCCATTCAGAGCGTTGGAACATTTGTTTCTGGCCGTTGGGCATCGATTGAGTGACCGCCGCATCGAAGATCGCGTCGAAGAGGAGTCGCTCGAGGACGAAGTGAGAAAGCTGGTCATTACAGGGGAGCGGGGTGGATTGGTGACTCGCTCCATGCGAGAAATGATCACAGGGGTGATGAACTTGGATGAGGGCCAAGTTTCGCAGATCATGACCCCGCGTAGTAAATTGGATGCCATCGATATAGGTTGGAGTTGGGAGCAGTTACTCGAGGCGGTGTCTCAATCAGGTCGCACACGCATGCCTGTCTACGAAGACACGTTGGACAACATCATTGGCATCCTGTTCGTCAAGGATTTGATGCTGATGATGCGAGACCGTAACGAACCTCAAGAAGCGACCGCGATTCTCAGGATACTGCGAGAACCTTGGTTGATACCGGCGACCCGTCAGGTCGATGAGTTGCTAAAGGACTTTCTTCTAAGAAGAAGCCATATGGCCATCGTTGTTGATGAGTTTCAGCAAACGCTAGGGGTAGTGACCATCGAGGATGCGCTCGAAGAGATCGTAGGTGAAATTGCCGATGAACTCGACGTGGACGAAACACTTCCTGGAGTTGTCGAGGATCCCGATGGAGGGTTTAGTATTGCGGGGGTCATGGAGGTTGCTGCCGTCAACCGCCAGTTGGCGTTGGAGCTACCCGAATCGGACGATTACGAAACCGTTGGTGGCTTAGTGGTCGCACAGTTGGGTGTCATACCAAAAGTGGGCTCCAAAACGAAAGTGGGCAAGTTCTCTATTTCGGTTACACAGGCCAATGCGAGGCAAGTGCTTCGCATCCGTGTTGCTATCCAGCCGTGATCGGGAGCTCAAATAATGTGCGGACGTTTTACGCTCAAAACACCGGTTGGCAATTGGCTCGCGGATTTGTTTCCGGATTGGCTCGATGGAGTGAGGTCCTTTGAAGGGTTGGATCCAGAAGCCACGCGAGCCCGTTACAACATTGCTCCTAGCCAGCCCATGGTGGTGGTCCATTGCGATCGTGATGGGGTGATGCAAATGGAGTTAATGCGATGGGGATTGTTGCCGCACTGGGCTGGTTCCTATTCCGTGGGATACAACATGATCAACGCGCGCTCGGAGACTATCGCTGAGAAACCGAGCTTCCGTCCGTCGCTTTTTAGCAAACGCTGCGTTGTTTTGGCTGATGGATATTACGAATGGAAAAAGCTGACACC
>CAIXME010000660.1 GCA_903920425.1 uncultured Pirellula sp.
GGCGTTTTCGGTCATCCAAGCTTTCATATCCATTCGTGGAGAATCGCGATCCTCCAGTTCGAACTCTTCGCCTATCCAAGAGGTCTGGATGACGGTAAATGGATAGCCTGCGGAATGGTCGGTATGAATAATGATTGCCCCTGCAGCACCTTGGCGAGCAGCGCTTTCGTATTTGTAATCCCAGCGACCGTAGTACAGTCGTCGATTACCTCCAAAGATTTCCGGGTCCGATTCTGGGTCATTGTTCATCATGACCAGGATCTTGCCCTTTAGATTAGCACCTTTAAAGTCATCCCATTGGTATTCGGGGGCTTCGATGCCGTAACCGACAAAAACGAGTTCCGCTTTGTTGGTACTGATCTTCTGCGATGGATTTCCCGCGACCGCGATAAAATCTTCAAAGTGCTTCAGCGACAGTTTTCCGGAACTGCTCTTGGTTGGTTCGAAGTTCCAAACCTTATCAGCGTTGGAGGTCAGCCCGAGAATCGGAAACGTTTGCTTGTAGCTGCCCAGCGAAGCAAGTGGTTTGAGCCCCATGCTTCGGAATTGAGTTTCCAGGTACAGCTGCGCAATAGCATCCCCCTTGGATCCAGGTCCACGACCTTCCAATAAATCGTCGGCGAGGAACTTAAGGTGGCCGTGAAGTGCATCTTCGTCGATGCGGCCAGCAATCGTTTTTGCGTCGCTGGACAGGATCTCTTGACCGTAAACGGTCGGAGTCGCCGTCGCGAATGCGATCGCAACTACTAAGGACCATGCCGAAAAAGAGCCAAGGTGTGCGCCGGACAAAGGATGCGAGGTTCGGTGAAGCATGATGTTTATTCTTTGGCTAGTAGCTCAGCAATTTTGTTTTCCAAGCGTGGGCCCCGCACATGGATGGCCGCTACGTTTCCATCTTTACCAATCACTGCGATAAAAGGGATTGCGGAGATGCCGATGTTTTTTGCCAAGGGACTCTCAAATCCTTGTGCCGCAGGATCGTTCGAAACATAGGTTGTCCAAAGTAGCTTTTTGCTTGCCAAGAACCCGTCAAGCTTGCTTCGTTCCGTATCGAGGTTGACCCCTACCACTTCGAAGCCGTCTTTGTTTTTGGCGTTGTAAACTGCTTCGATATTTGGGATCTCTTGCAAGCATGGGCCGCACCAACTGGCCCAGAAGTCGACCAAGACAACCTTTCCTTTGTATCTTTCGATGTCGAACGGTTTGCCGTCAGCCGTGACTAAACTGCTCATGTCCAGAGGTTTGTTCAGGATTGCTTGACGCTTTTCGAACTGTGAGCAAATGCTGGCTAGTTCGTTCTTTGCATCTTCGTTTTTCATGTCGCCAACGCGTGTCTGGGCGACCGAGATAATCGCTTTGGCGATTTCCTGTCGCCCCGAGTATTCGAGATCGATGGCGATTCGTGCTAAGTAAAAAGCCGTCCATGGCGATGGGATCTTTGCCATCACAGCATCGATCACTTCCTTGGCTTTGCTGGCGTCTTGGGCGTCCACTTGCTCGGATTCGAGCAAGGTCCCGATCGCTTTTGTTTCTTCCAATCGGCTGGCGTATAGTTGCCAGGCTGTGAGAGCGAATTGAGCTTCTTCGTGATCTCGAAATGCTTCTTCCGTCTTTTGGGCGAGTTCCAAAGCTGCTGCTTCTTCGGACTTGCGATCCATTGCGTCGACAGCTTGTGAGATCGCCGCCAGGTTACTCATGGTGAGCGCTTTGGGGTCCGCTAGTAGCTGTACGGCGCCTTTAACGATATCCTCCGACTTGGCCCCTCCGCTTTGGTAGTCAGAGATAACGAAGCTCAAGGTGATCGTTTTTGCTTGTTGTGAAACGCGAGGGTCTGCGTTTTCGGTTTCCTGTTTGGCAAGTCCTCGCAATTCATCGGAGGCATTCACGTCGCGAAAGTTCGCCATTTGGGAAAGCCCTTCGAGCTTGCCGAGAATCGCGGCCGCCTTTTCGTCATCCGTGGCGGCTATCTTTTGCAAGCGATCCGCTGCTTGCACTTTCATGCGTGAAAGTTCCATACCTCGTTCGAGCAAAACGTCGGTGGAAAGCAACTTGCGACGGCCGTCTGCGATGAGTTCGCGAACTGCTCGCGTGCTTTTCTCTAGAAAGCTCACTAGTCCTTTCGCGTCTGCGACATCTCCCAATGCCAGCTTCATGTATTCCTTTGCGGCGATCTTCGGATCGACGGTGCCGGGCTCAAAGGTTGGAAGTGTTGGTGCGGTGGGGAGAGAAGCCGTATTCGACTGTCCCGGATTTGCTGTTGCCGGCGCTGTGGGTTGACTGCCGACGGGAGCTGTGGGGGTCGAAGACGGGCTAGCTGTTTCCGGCTTCGTGGGAGCGTTCGTGTTTGATTTAGATTTATCCGAAGGGAGAAATCCGCTGGTTGCTGCCGAGATCTCAGTCGGTTCCGAAGGGCCACATCCTGTTTGGAGAGGTGCTCCAAGCATTGCTAGCAACAGTAAACGAAATAGATTCTTTCGGGATTTCGCTGCTTGATCGAGATGGATTTGGATGTTCGGAGCCACGGTCAAAGATCCTCATAATTCAGTAAAGTGAATTGAGGTAGCTTGACTGATCTTGGCGAACGACGCAAGTGCGTGTCGAGAGAACGCGGGCTTACGAAGCAGACGGACGCCAACGATCTTCATTCCCATCGTTGGATCCGATTTGAATAGCGTTGGAGTGGGTACTGTTGGCTTCTGCGGACTTGGACGTTGAATTGGAGTTCTGGATCAATTTAAAGTGATTGACACAGTCATATCCCCAGAGAATTGCGACGATAATGGCTGAAACCATACCTGCGAACGGAGCGTTCAGATTGAACCCGTTGAGCAGTAGCAAGGCTACCGCCGCAGTGATGGCAATGGCTGTCACCCCGAGCTTAAAGAAGAAGGCTGTGTTGGTGCGACGATGATCGCTTCGAGATAGCGCTCTACGAGCATTCGAGTTGGCCAATTCTCTCAAAGCGTCCAGTTCGCCACGCTGTTCTGGGGCTTGTTGACGCGGCACGAAGGATTCGTTCGTCAATGGCTCGACGGACGCCTCTACTGCTGGTTCGAGTTCGATACCGAGCGATGCGGCAACCCGGGACTGACCTGGTTTTGTAGGTCCACCGGTGTTCTTTCTTGCCGGGGACTTTGTTTCTGCAACTGCGGGTTGGGGTGCGCCGGAATCGCCTCGCACACGTTGCAGCAACCGTTGCATGTATTCTTCGATGGACTCTTCTTCTGAATCGCTCCCGGGTTCCGCCGATGAGGATTCTTCTTCCTGGTACGATTCCCTTCGTTGGCTTACGGCAGGAGGTTCCTGGGGTTGTAGTCGCTCTTGGTGAGTCGGGGTTGGTTCGGGTTGCGTTTCCGATTGGGCCGAGACCGAAGAGGCCTCGAAACGTGCGAGCAATTCGGATTCGGCACTATCGTCAGGAATATCGCGATAGTTTGGTTGCGACGCTTCCTGCAACCCCGCAGCCCGATCTGCTTCGTTCTGTTTGAAAGCGCTCAGCAGATCGCCAATTTCGTTTTGAACGGCTTGCGATTTGGGACCGAAGCTACGTTCTGACGGGTTGGAACCATCTATCTGAAGGCTAGGATTCTGCTGGTTGTAGGGTTGTTGTTGGTTGAACGTTTGCGACCAGCGACGCGAAGTATTGGATGCGGCATTTGCCGGTGCATTGCGTCGTTGCTCCGCATCCTGAAGCATGCGTTGGAGTCGTTCGCTGACAGAATCGGATTCAGGTAAATCCAGTTGCATTTCATCGCTGACGTCAAGACGCTCGTCGTTGCTATTCAAGTCTTCCGGTGTTAAAGGGACCGCTGATGCGTAGGGTTGAGCACGCGAAGGCGACTGTTTGTAGCGATCATATTGTTCACCTTCGTCAGCGTTTCTCGCTTTGGCTGGTGGTTCATCCTGAGTGAACCAAGCGGGCAGTTGCAGGTTGCGAACGTCGTTGTATTCGTCGTCTTGGCTCTTCGCTTCCGCATGCGAGGGTTGTTGCTCGCTTTCAGCTCTACTAAACGCGTTGGATGACTGCTCGCCGTAGTAATCAGAAGGGCTCAGTGGTTCGGAAGGATAGGATTCATCGATGTGCGATTCGGCGTCTTGACGCATATTCGCAGAAGGATCGATCGAGCCTGGTTCATGATCTGCTTGCTCTGGCCGATATGATTGCTGCAGATACGATGCTTCAGCGAGCGGCTCCTCAGTGCGGTTTGGTTCGTGCGATTGGTTGTACTCATTGTGCCAGCCGTAGTTCGCCTGTTCGTCCGAATACGATGGAGACGACTGGGGTTGGCTTTCGGAATAGGCATCGGGATACGCATCTTGCGAATGCACGGGTTCGCCGTATTGAACGTACTCCTGTGGCGTTTGCTGCTCCGAGTAAGCTTGCGATTGGTCGAATTCGACGTGCGCGTGGTTTTGTTCGTACTCGATTTGCTGAGGAGCCTGGTCGGCGGCCATTTGCGGTTCTGATTGCATCGAATCCGAGATCGATGCAACCCATTGTTGTGCCATATCTTTTTCAGACTCAAGTGCCATCAGCTGTTGATTCAGGTTTTGAATCTGCAGTTGAGCGCGTTCGAGCGATTCCACCAAATGCTGATCCACGGCCGGGCTGGAGGCCGTTTCGTCGGATGCTCTTGGGTCTGCCGTGGATCCATTCAGATTCAAGCTGGTGAAGCTCTGAATCCGTGATTCAATGCCTTGGGAGACAGCGTTATCTATGTAGGACTGTTGGTAGGTGCTGGTGATCTCTGCTCGCAGTACCTCGACGGCTTGCATGAGCTCATCCCGTTGACCAATCACTTCCTGAAAGCGGGAGTGGATCAGCTGCTGTTCCGCCTTGGCTTGATCGAGCAGTTCGTTCAAATAGTTGGTTTGCTGGGACGATGATTCCGTGAACCGGTTTAGTTGGTCGTCGATCGCACCGAAGCGATCTGTCACCTGCTCAACCAGCCCCGTGATCATGGTCTGCTGGCGTTCCGTTTGGCTGTTGAATTGCTCGCTCAGCTTGGTGAACCATGTCTTGCCGAACGAATCGAGTTCACTTGACACGGATCGGCTAATGACTTCGGTCGATTGTTTCGTCTCGGTGCCAAAGGTCTCGTGTAGTTTTTCTAACGAGGATTGTAGAGACGTCAGCAATGTCTCGATCGCATCGAGGCTTGCGGCGTGCGCTTCGACGCGAGAATGAATCTCCGACAGTTCTCGAGCTTCCAATGCAACTTGCTGGCTCGCTGTTGGCTGGCTATTCTCTGGTTGGTCAGCAAGTTGTTCGGTGCTCGCATTGGAACTGACATCAGGTACGCTTTCCGTTCTTGGGCTCGGGTCGGCGGTGCTATGCGAGGTGATGCCTAGGTCGAACTGTGGGATAGTCCAATCCGCTGTTTGGGTAGTACCCGCTGTTGCAATCGAAGTCGCCGCGGCAGGCAACATGGATGTGGGTGGCGCTACGACCAACGACTCGGTAACAATGGGCGTTGGTTCTTTGCATAGTCGAGCAGCCTGCTCCAGCAGTCCCTCAGCGTGCACGACGGTAGCCATTGCGTTGATCGACGGGTGGATTACTAGTCGGCATTCGCCAATTTGGATTTCGGTGGGATGATCGATGAGCCACTCTCGAACCAATCGATTGTTGACACGCGTCGGCGCAACTGCCCTTAGCAGAGTCAGCTTTTTGCCAAAAACGAGTGTCAGGTGATGCAGAGAAATGCCTTCACCGGAAAGCTGGATGCTGCATTCTGGACTAGAGCCCAACGTGCATTTGGGAGACCGGATCCGCCATGAGCGCAGAATCTCCCCTGAAACTCCAACCATATCTATTTGTCCGATTGCCGATTCAATTCCGATCGGTCGGCTGTGGTTCGGAACGGTTGGGGTTGAGTATCGCATTGACTTGTTTGGGGAATGCGGTCGAAGGGTCCGTGGTATCTGTACACTCAATTAGCTGTATCGGACGGACGGTAGGGAAATCCTTGCGGAAAAATACAAACAACTAATTTTGGAGGCAATTCCTCGATTTCCCGGTCGGACGCTCGGTTGGACATTTCGATGGGGTAATTCGTTAGGCGATAAATTCAATATAAACTTGGGGCATTTAGTGATCTTGGTTGTTCCGCCGTAAATCCTTTTGTCACAATATTTTGCGAAGTGACGGTAACGTTAAGGGTGTGCCAAAGTGTCATGAATTCGCGGGATGCCGAACAAAATGCGAACACTTTCTTGCCCAATGCGTACTATATTTCCGTACGCTCCATACCCTTCGTTTTGGTGGGAGCGAGACACTGAGCCAAATGGAGACGAAAACATGTCGCGAAAAGAAGCGCTTTCAAAATTACGAGATGTTCTGCTCCTTCGTCGAGAAGCGCTTCGCAAAGCCTTGGACGGCGACTTGAGTATGCTTCAATCCCTTTCCCAAGATGGGGGGGATGTCATGGATGCAGCCATGGACACTGCCCAAGACGAGATTAGCAGTCAATTGGTCGAAGTGGAAAGCCGCGAACTGTCCCAAATTGAGGACGCATTAAATAGGCTCAAAGAAGGGCACTACGGCGATTGCGAGCACTGCGACAAGCCGATTCCGTTGGCCCGTTTGCAAGCAGTGCCATATGCGGTTTCCTGCATCGAGTGCGCTCGGAAGCAAGAAAAGTATTCGCCTCGGTTCCCAAGCGGTTTAGGCGACTCGTCGCAGGCATCGAACGCTTCGTTATAAGCATATTGTCTATTGACGGATCGCCGTCCTGTTCTCATCAGCTCTCGCATTTTCTTGGACCCGTTAAGCTCGAATGCTTCAATGTGTCCGATGAGCTGAGAAGCCGTTTGCTCACTCACCCTCCTGGCTAAGTTCAGGCAGGCATGCGCGATGGGGTGGATTGAAGTCAGTCTCCCCTACTGTTTTGTGATCACGCGCGTCGCTTGGAATCCCGGGACCTTGAGCAACGTCGGTTGCAATTCGGTGCCGTCATAGCTCAGCACACGATCGCGACCTACGAAATAGGTATGGTGCTCGTCGACCACCAAGTTATATGCCTCGGTCAGTCCAGCGACCTCGTTGACTTGTTGGACGACGCTCGTTCCCGTTGCCGTGTGCAATGGCATACCGTTGTCGAGTTCTTTCGTTCGCAACCAGCCTCTCCCGGAGATCCACCAATAATGGGCTGGAGTTGCCTGGATGGTTTCTGTTTCGGTGATAATTTTCATCGTTGGGGTTGGCGGCCTCAGCATGGTGCGCAGCACAGGCTTCATGGCTAGTTCGCCTGTTTCTACATTGCATGCGAGGACTAGGTCGCCAACACGGATCGATTGTATAGGCACGAGTCCCTTATTCGTTTGAATCAAGGTATCTTTGACCAGGCATTCCTTTCGTCGTTGGGGCCGGGGGGATTCTCTGCTTTCATCACCCAATGTTTCTATCGGAGCGCTTGATCGACGTGTGTAAGCGACCGAGTCGTAGGAGTTGCGGACATCCAGGGAATAGGTTTTGGTTTCGTAGCGGTTGGTGTCGTTTTCTACGTCAAACCATTGCCACCACTCTTTTGCTTGGTCTCCGGCATCGATACCTGTGGTTTGCTTTAGAACATAGATCGCGCGATCGCGAAACATTTTCTTGTTCAGGTTTTCCGCGTTTTGCTTTTCTGCAGTTCGAACAGCCGTTGTTTCAGCCCCTTTGTTGGCAATCGATGCGGCTAATGGATTGTCGCGCGGGTCAAAGGTGCCTGTTGGTCGAGAGCTGGAAGATTGAGAAGGCCAAAGTGCGTTGGTATTGGATAATGCACCTTGAGGAAAGCCGCTTCGGTCCATGGTAATCACGCGATTGATCACTTGAACCGATTTGCTGTTCATCGTCTCACGATAGAACGCTTGTTCCAACACTAAATCGCCATTGGAACGATAAACAAAGTTCTGCCTGAGTTCGGTGTCATCTTCGATGAGTGACAAGAGATCAGGAACGTAGAATTCTTGACGGTATTCTTTGATTCCGGCGATCGCATCGTTTACCACGGGCGAAGAAGGGTTAGATACTGCGAACTTGACCAGTGCCAAGCAAGCTTCTTTGGAAGGATTGCGGCGGATGGCAGCAACGAACGGACGTGCGTAATCGCCTTGTAGTTGATTTGCTGCAAGGAGTAGTGATGGGATTGCTTCTGCTGCCGTAATGTTGCGTAATTCCGCGAGCGCCTCAGATTTCAACGAGGTGTTGTTGTTGCAAATGTGGATTGCGATCTGCCGAATTTTGGGAAGCCACACTTCCGTATTCCGAGCTATGGCAATTTCGGTCTCGTAGGCTTTTGTGATTTCCTCGCGAGAGAACCAACGATCGCCGATCCGTTCGAAGCCTAGTTGCCTTTGCGCTTCTACGTTGCTTGGGTCGATATCCAAAGCACCAAACCAATGGGCTTTTGACTGTGCTGACAATCCTTTGGACTGTGCCCAACGAGCGAGTGCAACATGGTTGGAAGCATCCAGCAGGTTATCCCCGCGACGTCGCAAGTACTCGCGCGTAGCAGGTGAGAGGGATTCGTCCGATATCTGTTCCGCAGCGATCCATTGTTTATTGATCAGGGCTTCGCCTACATACCAATGCGCTTCGTCGAGAGTTTTTTTGTTCTCATTACCACGGATAGCATCTTCGCCAATCAGAGGCTTCAGTTCCGATAAACGGTCTGTTGGTAGTCCCTTGGATTCTTTGCTGAGCACGTCGTGCAATATGCTGGTTGAGTCTTCGCATCGAGCTA
>CAIXME010000661.1 GCA_903920425.1 uncultured Pirellula sp.
AGGAATGTTCAAGCTTCGCCTATCCGAGTGTCGTTAGTAGGCGCTATTGATCATTGGTGTGCGTGCACGAATCAAGAAACGGACCGAGTTTGGCTATTGAAGGTTGTTGGTCAGATCGATTCGAGCACAAGCGACTGGCGTAGGGAAGCAATGTCACCGCGAGTTTTTCGCGATGCGCAAGTACTGCGAGGGGTGATATTGCGAGCTCCTAGTTCCGCAGTATCTGTTCCCCTTCTGCTTGCAAACGAATTGCGTACAGACGCGACGAACGAAGAAAGAACAAATTACCTGCGAGCTGTTCAGCAATTTGCACCGAGCGATTTTTGGGTCAATCAGCGACTTGGCGATGTACTTATGCATACGGACAAGCCATTGGAAGCCATAGGGTACTACCAAGTGGCAGTTGCTCTCCGTGGAGATGTAGCGATAGCGAGAAACAACTTGGCCCAGAGTCTTCTCTCCGCAAAGAGGTACGAGGAGGCGGAGCAAGAATATTCTAAGGCGGTTTCTCTCGAGCCCCACCTGGATTTCATTCGTGTTGGGTGGATCCGTGTACTGCATGTGTTAGGACGGCATAAAGAAGTTATCAACCAGCGCGCACTTTTGGTTGCCAATCACCCGACGAATGCGATGTTTCGAATGTTGCTGGGGATGAGTCTCGAAAGACAACATGATACGGAAGGTGCTCACCAAGAATTCGACACTGCAATTTTGCTTCAGCCCAACAACGCCGAGATACAGCGGGAATTTCGGAGTTTCCTGTTCAGACAAAGCAGGCATGAAGAAGCATTTGAAAAATGGTCAAGATGGGCTGAGAGTTCGGACCATTCGCATGATGCTGTTTACGGGTTAGCGGAGCTCAGTCTCTTCTTGAAGCACAGTGAAGACTACGAAGTTCATCGAAATGCTTTGCTTGATCGTTTTGAGAATTCAATGGACCGGTATGTCGTTGAACGCGTCGCCCGCACCGGCTTGCTCGCTGCTACTTCGAACTCGCAGCTTGCACGGATTCTTAAGATGTCAGAGTCGGTGACCCAGCTAGATAGAAAGACGGCTGGTGGAACGTATCCTTTCTTCCAATTCCTAAAAGCGTTAACACTCTTTCGTCAGGGCAAGCATGACGACGCTCAATTGATTTTGGAGGGGGATGCGGTGAATGTACTTCGCCCGGTGCCGCAGTTGATAGTCAGCATGATACAGGTGCATCGAAATGATTTGGATGCGGCGAAGTCGACCTATGCCGAAGCTGAAAAGACTTACGATTGGACTTGGAACCGGGCTCTCGATCAGGATGCATGGATTCGTCATGTCTTCCGGCGCGAAGCGTCGGAATTGATTAACACGAAAGCAATTGCCACTCAGCCCGAATAATAGTTTTCGACTTTTGGCCAGGCTGTTTGTGTTTAAGGCTTTCAGCTGTTGTGTTTCGTTCGATGAGTGCTAATCCACAGGCTGGAAGCCTATGCCACTTTTCGCGAGGCATAGGCTTCCAGCCTGTGTGAATGCTATTGGTCGTTGCTATCGGAAACCCTCATTCCCGATCCAAACCTGTCCAAGTATGGCACCCAACCTATGCAGCGAGTAGCCAGAGCACCGATGGATAACGTGCTGTTCATCGGTTTTCCGAGCCTTTGGGAATTTCCTCGAGTCAACCGGGGGCAATCGTTTTTTCGGATGGTAAGATTATCGTGAGCCTCCAGGAACTATCGGTAACAGGAGAGTTCGATTACCTTCGTCTTTGGGTGTACGGAGTTCACGTTGTTTTCTTCTCAAGGAAGCGGCTACATCCTTAACGAGATTATTGGGCGACCAAACAGTCAAACTAGACTAGTGGAATTGTAATTCTGCTTTTGATGTGGGTCGATTTACGTGCAGACTAATGGCGGTATGAGAATTCTAGAAACAACTGAGGATTCCATCGTGTCAACAATTTACAGAAAATGGATATACAGGATGCGACGACAAAGTGAGTATAGAGCCATTGCGATGCTTGTCATCGGTGGAGTAATCGGCGGGTTTTCAGCCATTGGCGGCTTGAACACGGCGGCAGCACAAGAGAGCAATGCAGGTGTGCAACCGAAAGTCCAGCCCTATGAACTGGATCGAAATGTTCTGCCTATTGCAGAGCCAAAAATTTCGGCGATGACAACATTAGACGCCCGCAACGCCAAGGCCCCAACAAGGTTTGAGGTTAAAGCACCAGCGAATGCGCCCAACGTTCTGATTGTGCTTATCGACGACATGGGCTTCGGTCAGTCGAGCGCCTTCGGCGGGCCGATCCAAATGCCAACGCTCGAAAGAATGGGAAAGGGCGGACTGAAGTACAACAAGTTTCATACCACAGCACTTTGCTCACCGACGCGAGCAGCTCTTCTTTCGGGCCGCAATCACCACGTTAACAACATGGGCTCAATTACGGAAACCGCTACAGCCTTTGCGGGACAAACCGGACAACGCCCTAACTCTGTCGCTCCGCTGGCAGAGATGCTCCGACTCAATGGTTATAGCACCGCAGCGTTCGGCAAGTCTCACGAAACTGCCGCTTGGGAAGTCAGTGCGTCGGGGCCCACTGATCGTTGGCCCACACGCTCGGGATTTGACAAATTCTACGGATTCATCGGCGGCGAAACGAACCAGTGGGCACCAGCCGTCTACGAAGACATGAGCCGAATCGAACTACCGAAGGATCCGAATTACCACTTCATGACCGACCTTGCCAATCAGGCAATCAAATGGACTAGCGCCCAGAAAGCGCTAACGCCTGACAGACCGTTTTTCACTTACTTCGCTCCCGGGGCAACGCACGCACCGCACCACGTGCCGAAGGAGTGGATCGCAAAATACTAAGGCAAGTTCGACCAGGGCTGGGACAAATTGCGAGAGGAGACTTTGGCCCGTCAGATCAAATTGGGAGTAGTTCCTGCCGGCACAAAACTCGCGCCCAAGCCCGAGGCAATCAAGGACTGGGACAAACTAAGCGACGACGAGAAAAAGCTGTTTACCCGTCAGATGGAGGTTTTCGCTGGCTTCGGCGAATATGCTGACTTTGAAGTGGGGCGAGTCATTCAAGCAATCGATGATCTTGGCCAGTTGGACAACACTCTCATCTTTTATGTGGTGGGCGATAACGGTTCGAGCGCCGAAGGTGGAATGAATGGTCTCTTCAATGAAATGACTTACTTCAACGGTGTGGTCGAAACGCTTCCTGATATTCTCAAGCATTACGACGAATTGGGAGGGCCGAATTCTTACGGACACTTTGCCGCTGGATGGGCAGTAGCAGGAGACACGCCCTTCACATGGACTAAGCAGGTGGCAGGTTCTTACGGCGGAACTCGAAATGGTTTAGTCGTTCACTGGCCAAACAAGATCAAAGCTAAGGGAGAAATCCGATCGCAATGGCATCATGTCATCGACATCGCGCCGACGATCCTGGAAGCCGCCAACCTACCTGAACCAAAGTCGGTTAACGGGACGCCGCAAACACCTATTGAAGGTGTGAGCATGCTTTATTCGTTTGACGCCCCCAAAGCGAAGGACCGTCATACTACCCAGTATTTTGAAATCTTCGGTAACCGCGGCATCTACCACGAAGGCTGGTTAGCGCACACCGTCCATAGAGCACCTTGGGAAAGCAAAGGACGCCACACCTATCTTGAAGACGATTGGGAACTATACCACGTCGATGAAGACTTTAGTGCGTCCAATAACATCGTCGCAAAGAACCCCGAGAAACTAAAGGAGTTGCAAGAACTCTTTTTGAAGGAAGCAGTTAAATATCACGTGTTGCCACTTGATGACCGCTTTCTGGAACGCACCAACGCAAGCCTCGTAGGTCGTCCGGATCTGATGGCTGGTCGAACCAAGTTGACCGTATTTGACGGTATGATTGGGATGACAGAAAATGTCTTCATCAATATCAAAAACCGGTCGCATAGCATCACCGCCGAAGTGGAAGTACCGGCCAATGGTGCCGACGGCGTGATCCTATCTCAGGCCGGTCGCTTCGGGGGATGGAGTTTGTATGTCAAGGATGGCAAGCCTACGTATGCCTACAACTTCCTTGGCCTGAAAACGACGAAGATTGCGGCGAAGGATGCTCTGCCTGCGGGCAAGGCAACAATTCGATTCGAGTTCGCGTACGACGGCCCAGGCTTAGGAAAAGGTGGCACGGGGACGATCCTCGTCAACGGCGAGAAAGTCGTCGAGGGGAAAATCGACCGCACACAAGGCATGGCCTTTTCGGCAGACGAGGGCGCTGATGTCGGCCAGGATGGCGAGACGCCAGTCTCCGACGACTATAAGCAGGGTGACAATAAGTTTACGGGAACGATCAAACAAGTTGTAATCGAGGTCGGCACGGTGAAACTCGCCGCCAGCAATTGAGTAACAATTGCGAGACTTGAATCCGAAACTGCAATCCTATTGCGGTCACAATTGTGGCCGTTCCGGAGACAATAAGTTTGACAATGCAGGGATCCTGCCCAAAATCCAATTGTCGAATGCGGGATAGTTACACACGAGTTGTCGTACTCGCCATATTCTTTTTCTTTTACCAAACGAAACCAATTACTTTTTGCAATGAAAATCAAACCAACACAGACCCTTTTGGCCGCGCTCGTCGCGTTGATCACCAGCCCTCTTTGCCTGGTGGCTCAGGAACGATACTCAATCCCGGCCGATCCGAACCTCAAATATTCCACACCCATTGCCCCAGGCGTGGCGTTGCCCGATAAGATCGAAAGCTCGATCGGGACGCTCAACCTGACCTACGGCTACCCTTCAGCTGACACCGTAGAGAAGATCTATGACAACCTAGACCGCTCCCGTGCCTTGCAAGCTTACCTGATGGCTATCCCTGTCGTGAACCAAGCTGGCATGCGAGATTCGCTCGCGCAATTCGGTCCGGCCAACCAAACCGATGTCATTTGGGAAAACCTCGTCGATCCGCGCACTGTCGAGCTAACCGCCAACGACAACACGATCTACAACTTCATCTGGATCGACACCAAAAAAGGTCCATTGGTTCTTGAGGTCCCGCCTGAGGTGTTGGGTGGTGTAAACGACTTCTGGTATCGATGGGTTGCCGATGTCGGAATCACTGGCAAAGATCAAGGCAAAGGAGGCAAATATCTCGTCTTACCTCCCGACTACAAAGAAGACGTTCCACCTGGCTACGTCGTCTTGCGTCCAAGCACCTACGGCAGCTGGTTCTTCTTTCGTGCCTTTGTCGTCGATGGCTCAACCAAGCCTGGCGTCGAGCTTGTAAAGAAACACCTGAAGGTCTATCAGCTCTCCGAAGCAGCCAATCCGCCTGCGATGAAGTTCGTCAACGGTTCGGGTATCCCATCCACGTTTGTCGCACCTGGCGATTACACCTTCTGGGAGATGCTCAACAAGGTTATCCAGGAAGAGCCAGCAGGCGGTAGCGACCCTACCACACTGGGCCTCTTTGCTTCCATCGGCATCGTTAAAGGCAAACCCTTCGCACCAGACGAGCGGATGAAGAAAATCCTAGCAGACGCCGCCAATATCGGTGCGGTCACCGCCCGCACTATTGCTTTCAAGGTCCGTTCGCCAGAAGCCTACTTTTACCCCGAGAGTGCATGGCGACTTCCTTTCTTTGGCGGCTACAAGTTTGAGACGTCACCGGGCGTAACGAACATGGATGGCTATATCTTCTACTATTACTTTGCTACGGGCGTCACCCCAGCGATGGAGATGAAGATGGTTGGTAAGGGGTCGCAGTATCCCTGGTCCGTTCAGGACGCCAACGGCAACCCCTTCGATGGTGGCAAAACCTACAAAATGCATCTGCCGCCAAACGTACCTGTGAAAGACTTCTGGTCAGTTATCGTTTACGACAACCAGACGCGATCCATGATCCAAACCAATCAGAAAGCGCCGAGCGTGACCAGCCAAGATAAAGACCTAAAGAAGAACGCAGACGGTTCAGTGGATGTTTATTTTGGCCCGAAAGCTCCAGCTGGATACGAGAACAACTGGGTCCAAACGCTGCCGGGCAAAGGCTGGTTTATGATACTGCGTCTCTACGGCCCGCTCGAACCATGGTTTGAAAAGACATGGCGTCCCGGAGAGATAGAACTTGTGAAGTGATATCCTCCTCTCGAGACGCTGTGTCGTAAGACATAATTCTTCGACTTTTTCTGCCTATCGCCATAACGTACTGCAACGCAGTATAGGATGTGGCATAGGCTTCCAGCCTGTGATTCGACTGTGTGGGAAAGGCTTCCAGCCTGGTGTAGCACTCTGTGTGTTCTTCCCCACAGGCAAGATGCCTATGCCACTGTGGGCTCTCTTCTGAGTCGCCGTACTAGGCTACATTCGATTCAATCATTTCGAGATCCCGAGCGCAATTTCGGATTCTTCGTAGTTGCCAAAGTCCGAAACAGAGGAACGGCAATGGAAGCAGACCATAAAATAGGCTCGCTCCCCCAAAGCCACGTCGAACAACAACGATCGCTGGGTCAGCGGGGTCGTACCAGCACGTAATGGTTTGGCCAGTAACCATTTCGTCTATCGCGGCCTTGCCAATGATCTGGCTGCCGACGTTGATTGACGATCCGGTGTCGAAACCGGATGAGATAACTTCACGATCAACGACGAGGTACTTCAATGCAAATTCCGGTTTGCGTATCGTGGTTTTTCGACTCTGGATGCCTTTTCGGATTTCCACTGCAGATCTGTCATCTTTTGATGTTTTCACGACTTCCCGGCGTCCCAGAATGGTCGCTTGAGATTCCTTCCAATTCGTCATCGTTTGCAGATCGCGCCAAGCCATCCCACCCGCTACCATCATTGACCCTAGCGGAAACATCACCAGCGCGGCGATTCCATACGATGGTAATTGACGAACATTCGACGTGACCTGGGACGCCTTGGGGTGTTTCGCAATCCAATTCATCCGGGAACGCAGCCAAACGAACAATAGGACGGCGCAGCCCAACCACACCACCAATCCGATTGGTGGAGGATTGAACCTCAACCCGCCAATGACGATTCCCCCCGTGGTTGGAACGCTCGTGATCTTGATTGACGCATCGGAGTTCCAACGGGCGGCGACAAGATCGTTGGCCAGCAGGTTGCGGACCTCGATGTGCATCGAGATGGACTTGTTGATCTCACTGCGAGGAGCCAGCAAGTCAAACGAAAACCGATACTCCTCGCCTGCCGGAATGTTCACCCGTGCCGTGATCTCGCGGGCCTCGTCATCCCGCTTTAACTCCGGTAGTTCGTCGATCCGGATGAAGAACCCGTTTTCAGGAAATCCAATTGTTAGGTCCGTCCCGTCTGACGGCCTGTTACCCGTGTTCTTAAGAATTACGTTCACCTTCGCGATCGCTCCACCGGGAACCTTTTCCATTTCAGGAGAAATCTTTGACTGGCTTAAGTCGATGTCGGAGGCCGAGACCGTCGTAGTGAGATAACTAGTCAGAAACAAGATTATGAGAAGTCTGAACATGATTCGCACCGGAGGAGAAAAAGACGCTGTCATGGCCAAACTTACTTTTTGGGGGACTCGCATAGCAGCACGACGGCTTGGTTTTCACGGGGGTCTGTATCGTTTGGCGATAGTATATCGCTACTTTCCATTTACGGGATCGCGTTTCTAGCTCGACCAAAATTCGCACCTGTAACATCTCGATGGAATCGAGATGTGGTTTCCGCTTCACCATCGAAGCCTATGTTGCGACAAGGTGGCATAGGCTTCCAGCCTGTGGTGCATTGGATGTGTTCTTCCCCACAGGCAGGATGCCTATGTCACTTCGAGCTTCAATAGGCAAGGCAGGTACCAAAGCCATATTAGCAAACTTGCACTTGCTGGAACTTGACCAGCCTATACGTTCACGAATAGCCTTCATCGTGGCTTAATGTCCATCTGATACTTTCGAAAAAGCGGATCGGAACAGTCTTTGCCTCAAGGCCAACGCAAGAATTAGATTTAAACAATGATCGAACAGGCTAAACCGTCAGACGCGGAGCATACCCAAAAGAGATTAAGCGTGAATGGCTTGAGGTGGTTAATTGCAATAACTTCAATTGCGCTAGTTGTATGGGGAGGACTTGCCTTTGTTGTTCAGCCTTGGGGGCCGAGTTCCGCTTGGGAGGCAGCGGATCATAACCGCGACGGTATTCTCACGCGGGACGAAATGTCGCTTTTTGTGACTCAAAAACCGCATCGTACGGATCGATTGCTGATGCATTTCGATGCCGCAGATGTCGATAAAGATGGAGTAGTAACTTTGGTAGAGTCTAGCAAGTATGGCAACGAAATCGGCAGCAAAGACCCGTTCTTGCGTGATGCCAAGAAATGAGTTGCAACTGCTGCTGAAGCAGTGTGGCATAGGCTTCCAGCCTGTGTGGTCTAATCTTCCAACCTGTGCGTGGCATAGGCTTCCAGCCTGTGTGCGTTGGATGTGTTCTTCCCCACAGGCAAGATGCCTATGCCACTTACTGTTCTAATTTTGCTTTGTCAAAGAAGCGAGACAGCGCAAGCAACGCACCTGCGATGACGACAACAATCGTGAGGATGATTACTTGAGGTGGTCCCATTGCCGCAAAGACACCTTCTGTATAGTCACCAATATACAGGACCAAGTACGCAACAAGTGATATCCAGAAGACGTTAGTGGCATGCTTGGAACGCAAAAATAAAAGGCAACATCCAATGGTGCCACCCAGTGTGCCGGTTGCAAAGGCAATCGTCATCCATATGGGGTAGCCTTTCATAACGGCGGCTTGCTCAGCGGTCATACCTGCTTCCATCAAGCTATCGGAAGTTGATGTTAACGATCCTGCGAATTGGACGAGACCAAAAATATTCCATGCAAGTCCGAGCCCGGCTGCAATCCAGAACCATACGGGGCGATTTGAGGTGGATGAAACTGGATCTGAGGTTGCCATTTTGTTTTCCATTATTTACGTTGAAAAATGTATCGAGAGTTGAACAGAGAGCAATTCATTCGATGCTCCGCCAACTGCATGACGATCGGTAGTTCCATCGTTCGACACAACGAATGGATTTTTTCAGAAATAGTTCGAAGCGGAATTTTTCCTCGAAATATGGTAGCGGTTGTCGAAATCCGATTTTTCAGTTCGTCATTGAGTTGACGACGCGACTTTTCAGACGTCGTTGAAAACAATTTGGGAGTATTAACGATGAAATTTGCAATTATGGTCTACGAATCCAGCAACGACTTTTCCAATCGAACGGATGCCGTTGCGCAAGGAGAATATTGGGCGGCCTATTCCGCCTACTCGAAAGCTCTCAGGGAGGCAGGTGTCGCAGCCGGAGGCACGGCATTGATGCCTCCCGATACGGCAACAAGTATCCGTATTCCCGACGGAAAAAGACATATTCAAGACGGACCATTTATCGATGCGAAAGAGCAACTCGGTGGTATGTTTTTGATTGAGGTTCCCGATCTCGACGTTGCGCTACAATGGGCCGCAAAGTGTCCGTCGGCGTCGACCGGCGGAGTCGAAGTGCGGCCGGTCCTCGAAATGGGAAAATCAGAAACGACGTAGTATGTCGCAAACGTACGAAACCATCGAGCGCATCGGTCGAGAGTGCTATGGACGACTACTGGCTATCTTGGCAGCGAAGTCGAACGACCTAGCTGCTGCAGAAGATGCACTGTCCGATGCATTCTCTGAAGCGCTTTCCCATTGGCCCGTCGATGGAGTCCCTGACAATCCTGAAGCGTGGTTGTTGACGAGTGCTCGTCGAAAGCGACTCGATGGGTTTCGCAGATCAACCATCCAGCAGCGCGCGTTGGAACACGTCGGAAACGCAATCGCAGCAGATGAATCTCGACGCATCAAATCGCATCCCAAGATCGATTCCGATTCGATGATAGAAATCCAAGATGAACGACTAAAGTTGATGTTCGTTTGTGCTCACCCTGCGATCGATGAGGCGACGCGAACGCCTCTGATGCTACAAACTTTACTTGGCTTAGATGCGGCCCGTATTGCCTCGTCCATGCTCATTGCACCGACAACGATGGGGCAACGACTAAGCCGAGCAAAGCGAAAAATTCGCGATGCTCGGATTCCTTTTCAGATACCAGACAAAGAAGAGCTTGTGACTCGGCTCGCCTCAGTGCTCGAAACGATCTATGCTGCATTTGGGTTGGGATGGGATGACCCACGCTGCACATCCGACGCTAGCACCGATCTGACCGCAGAAGCAATCTGGTTGGCAAGGACGACACGGTCCCTCCTGCCAAACCATCCTGAAACGCTTGGATTGTTGTCGCTCATGTTGTTTTGCGATGCTCGAGCTTCCGCACGTCGAGGTGAATGCGGCAAGTACATTCCATTTGACGAGCAATCGCTTGAGAAATGGGACCTAGGGAAGATCGAAGAAGCTGAAGCGTTACTTCGTCAGGCGTCACAAATGAGCCAAGTTGGTCCGTTTCAGCTTGAAGCGGCCATTCAATCCGCTCACACCTTTCGTCGAATTTCAGGTCGCAACAATTGGGATGAGATATTGCAATTGTACGAAGGGTTAATCGCGTATAGTCCCATGTTTGGTGCATTGATTGGTTACGCAACTGCATTGGCTGAGACGGACGGCCCTCAGGCGGCTCTTTCGCAACTTGATCGTTTAGACTCGGAGAGAGTTAAATCTCATTTGCCGTATTGGGCTACGAGAGCCGAACTACTAACGAGGCTGGGTCGATTTGCAGAAGCTATCGAAAGCTATCATCGCGCGATTGGATTAGCCACCGATCCCGCAGTGCGTTCCTTCTTGCAAGAACGTGCCAACAAAGCAACCGTGTGATTGGCATGCACATGACTCAGAACCTGTGGCATAGGCTTCCAGCCTGTGATGAGTAGGGTGGGATAAGATTCCAGCCTATGATGCGTTGTGTTGTGGCATAGGCTTCCAGCCTGTGATGCGTTGTATGAGTTGCTCCCCACAGGCAAGATGCCTATGCCACTTTCGAATTTTAGACCGGCCGTTCCAAGCCATTTTTTACGAAGATTCAATGCGTTTCCCTAAATAAATCGCCTCGCCCGAAAAGCAACGGCGTCGCGACACGGGGCTCGTACCAAGTCATGGCGGTTTTGCTCTGTCTTTAAGGTCTAATCGCCTGCAGAAATGGATGCCAACGTTGCCTGCAGTATCTCCGTGGAGAGTTCTGGATCATCGACAGCACGTGACAACACCAGTGCACCAACGAGGCTTGAATAGACTGCTAAAGAGCGTTCCCTCTTTGCTCGCTTAGATTTGCCAGTCACAATTTGCATCAATAGCTCAACAGTCGAACAAACAGTTTTTGTAAAAGTTGCTCTGACCGGTGAGCTGTTTCTCGCAACTTCAGCACCTAACGCAGCCATAGCGCAACCCGAACCGGGATGGTCACGATGAGCAGACGAAAGGTATGTGGTTGCAACGATGTTCAGTGCATCTTTGCCGCCATGTTCCACGACATTCTTCAGGCTGTTTAGTGAATGATCCAGAGCCCGTGTGCATGCTTGAAGGATCAAGTCATCCTTTGACTCAAAGTTGCCATAGAACCCACCGTGAGTTAATCCAGCAGATTTCATCAAGTCTGCAACGCCAACGCCATCGAATCCTCGCTCGCGAAACAGTTTCGACGCAACGTCGATGATTCGCTCACGATTCTCAGCGGCCTTTTCCCTGCTAACTCTCATTTTTGGTTCCCCACGCTCTTTTCAAAAATCGGGACGTTTCGAAGTTGACATTATACATTACGCTCGTAATATATCAAATACATGACGAACGTCATTTATCCATCAGGCTGCTGCTGGTGAGTCACTGAACACCTAGAAATCGAGAATTTTCATGACAAAACAACGTGGAACGGACAAAAAACAGATCGCACTCGTAACCGGCGCTTCATCGGGAATCGGGAAAGCCACAGCCGAACGGCTCGCTAATGCAGGGTACAAGGTTTACGGAACGAGCAGACGGGGAGCACCTGCTGGGCAGCGACCATTCGAGATGCTGCCGCTCGATGTAACCAACGATGATTCGGTCACTGCGGCTGTGAACGAAGTGATCCGTCGCGAAGGTCGCATCGACTTGCTTGTGAACAATGCTGGATTCAGCTTAGCTACTGCGGGAGCCGAAGAGAGCTCGATCGAGCAAGTCCAGTCGATCTTTGATACGAACTTCTTCGGGATCGTTCGCATGACCCGCGCGGTCCTGCCTCACATGCGAAAACAAAATAGTGGTCGCATCGTTAACATTGGCTCCATCGTCGGATTCTTGCCCGCACCGTTCATGGCGTTTTATAGCGCGACCAAGCATGCGGTCGAAGGTTACTCACAATCGCTTGATCATGAGGTCCGAACATTGGGCATTCGAGTCGCCGTGATTGAACCTGCTGGCACCAGTACACAAATCGATGCGAATGCAATTGAAGCCGATTCGCAACTGGAAGTGTATCGACAAGGAAGAGAAATAGTTGGTAAGCGATTGTCGGCGATGATCGATAATGGCGATAGCCCTAGCGACGTCGCTGAAGTTGTACTGAAAGCGGCTACTGCAGCACGTCCGAGTCTTCGTTACACCGTTGGTAAAGAAGCAAGAAAGCTTCGATTGATTAGCAGTTTTGCCCCCGCCGGAATGGTGGACTCTGCTCTTCGCAAGCAAATGGGGCTCAATACGCTTGTTAAACGTTAAGCCGTTTCGCAGACACTAACCGCATTCTCTACCAGTAAAGTCAAAAGCAGGAAACTATGAAAGCACTTATTCTTAAGCGTTATGGCGGCCCAAATCAAATCTCTTTTGCTGATATTCCTCGGCCAGTTCCCAAGGCGGACGAAATACTCGTTCAGGTCCACGCTGCGGGCTTGAATCCTATCGACAACATGATTTCCAAAGGAACGTTCAAGCCGATCATTCGATTGAAACTGCCGTCCACGCTTGGCAGCGATTTGGCGGGAACCGTGGTGGAAGTGGGAAGTCGTGTGACACGATTCAAGGTAGGCGATTTTGTATTCGCTAGTACCTTCGACCTCGATATCGGGGCACTCGCCGAGTTTGCGGCAATTCCGGAAAGCGTCGCCGCGTTGAAACCAGCCAACCTGGATTTTGTGCAAGCTGCGTCGATCCCAATGGTCAGCCTCACGTCTTGGCAAGCGTTGAAAGAGCGATCTAACGTAAAGCCTGGGCAGAAGGTATTCATACCCGCCGGCTCTGGTGGCATCGGCACTTTCGCAATCCAACTGGCGAAATACTTCGGTGCCAAAGTTGGAACGACAACCAGTACTGGCAATGTGGATCTGGTTCGGAGCCTCGGAGCCGATGAGGTGATCGATTATAAGAAGCAGGAATTCGAGGAGGTGCTTAAAGACTACGATTTCGTACTGGGAACCGTAAGGGGAGATGCAATCGAAAAATCACTTCAGATTTTGAAGCCCAATAGCAAGGTCGTCTCGCTCATTGGCCCACCAGACGTAGTGTTTGCCCGCGCTCGTGGTATGAACTTCTTAATGAAGTTTGTGTTTGGATTGCTGAGTCGAAAGATCATTGGTCGCGCTGGTAAGCGTCGCGTCGGATATTCGTTTCTATTCGTGCGTCCCGACGGTGAACAACTCACCAAGATCGCTGAGTTACTTCAGACCGAGACCATTCGTCCCGTGATCGATCAGACATTTCCGTTCGAACAAGCGAAGGAGGCACTCGCATACCTCGAAAAAGGCCGGGCCAAGGGCAAGGTTGTTGTTCAGATGAAATAAGTTTCTGTTGGCTACTGGTTAAGTGCAATTTGATCCCCATCCGTAGGCTTGATGATGTCCAAGCAA